>CAJXUG010000109.1:0-7097 GCA_913060785.1 uncultured Flavobacteriaceae bacterium
AGAGTACACAGGACCAGCACCAACAGAATTATTTTACGAAACTTTTAATGATGGAAATGGTGCCACAAACGGAACAGACGCCTACGGCACAAATTGGGATACAGATGAGCAAGATTCAGACCCTGATAATTTTGAAGTCGATAGCGGTAAATTTTTATCTGATAGAACACGAGGTGAAGCAATATTATTTACAGAAACAATAGATGTTGGAAACTACACAGACCTAACGTTAAGTAGCTTTATTGAATTTAATGGTAGTATGGAGTCTTCTGATTTTATAAAATTTCAATACAAACTAGATGGTGGTGTGCTTACTGATGTACCTAACGCGGTCTACTATGATACTAATAGTGATAATACTTATCAATGGCCTCTAACGGGCATAACAGGAACCACACTAGAAATTTACATTACATTCGACACAAGTGGTGGTGGTGAGGAACATATAATAGACAATTTAAAACTCACTGGAGTGCTAGATTGTAGTAGCGCAAGTAGTGAGGTTACTTCTGCTGCTGCAAATGCCAGCAACACTCAGGCAACAGTTACTTGGCTAAACCCTAGTGCAAATTGCATTACAATTAACGAAGTGCTTGTGGTGGCAAAACAAGGGAGTGATTTTAGCTCTGCCACGCCTGGTGGTAGTTACACCTCAAGTACAACCTTTGGCGCAGGAGCCGCGTTTGATGGTGGTTTTGTAATATACAGTAACGGCACTGCTCAAAGCGCAACAGTAACAGGTCTTACAGATAGTGCAATTTATTATTTTAAAATATTTACCAAAACAAGTAGTACTTGGAGCAGTGGTGTTTCTGTAAGCGCGGTATGTAAAGAAAATTTATTCTTTGAAGATTTTGAAGATGAGGCAGACAATGACATTACAGGTACAGATGCCAATGGTATTTCATGGAGCGCAACACTTAATGGTCATGATGCAGATTATTTTGGTGTTGATACCCAAAGCAGTAACAAATTCTTTAGTGTTGATAACCTAGAAGATGATAAGACTGGTATTAAATGGGAATCAAATACCATCAACATCTTAGATAATGAAAACTTAGAACTTTCCTCTTATTTGTGGTTTGACGAGACAGATACTGAAGATTATTTAAGAGTAAAAATTGAAGTAGACGGTGTTACAACAACAGTTGCCTCTTTTGATGATTATGTTGATAACCAAGACGGAGATAAATCATGGATACTTGTAGATGATAATGGGAACCCAATCACAGGATCTTCTTTAAAGATAATTATAGAGTTTTTCCATGACTCTTCTGAAGAATACAGGGTAGACAACATAAAACTAACGGGGATATTATCTCTTCCAGGCTGTGCTACAAACCTATCACCTGCAGACACCGCTACAAATGTATCTTTAACACCACAACTTTCTTGGAACGCCCCTGCAAATGGAGGACCTGTAGAAATTTACAAAATATACTATGGTACAGATAGCAGTACATCTACCTATTTTGGAGAAACCGCAAATACATCTGTAACATTGCCAACATTAGTAAATAACACACAATACTTCTGGAAAGTAGTACCAACAAACGCAAGAGGTGGTGCTAGTGGTTGTAGTGCTGCTATTTCTTTCACTACGGTACCCCTTGCTCCGGGTTGTGCATCGTACACCTCGCCCACAGACGGCGCTTTAGATGTGTCTGTAACACCACAACTTTCTTGGGGTGATGCAACGGGTGCAACTGGTTACAAGGTGTATTATGGTTTAGATAGCGGTACATCTATCTATTTTGGAGAAACTGCAAATACATCTGTTACATTACCACAATTAGGGTATGAAACTCAATATTTCTGGAAAGTAGTACCTACAAATGCTGGAGGAGATGCTAGCGGGTGTAGCGTTATCTCTTTTACAACCTTAAAAAACCCTGCTGGGAGCGTTTTTATTACGGGAAACACGGTTACAGTATCCAAAAATGCATACCTGTATCTTGAAAAAGATTTTACAAATACTGGAGGCTCGGTTGTCCTCAACTCAGATTCTAATGAGTTTGCCTCAATGATTGTAGAGGGAACGGCTACAGGAAATATCACGTATAACAAATATGTTAATTATGTGGGTAGTGATGAGTGGGATCTAGTAGGATCTCCAGTTATTAACCAAAGTATTAGTGGTTTTGTTACCACAAACGATGACCCGCTTGCCATTGACCCAACAGGGCCTACCTATTATGCACTAGGAACACACGATGCCGCTACAAACAACTTCACAAACTACACTGGCGCTACTGTTGGCAGTGCTGGAAATTTCATACCTGCAAAAGGATACCAGATGGCCACAGATTATGGTGCTACTATGGCCTTTACTGGTGAGGTAGCCACAACTACACAAACAGTTAATGTGCAAAATCAAAATGGCGCTAATGGGGGTGTTGGAGTACGTTGGAATCTGGTTTCAAACCCATTTCCTTCTTACATAAAAGGTAATATTGCTGCAGATGACACACACAACTTTTTAAAAGTGAATGCAGATGCAGGCATCATAGACAACCAATCAGCCTTTCTAGCAGCTTATGGCTGGAAGGCAAACGGTGAAGGCTATAAAGCGTACAATTACATCACTGGCTCATTGGGTGATAATACGCCGCTACTAATAGCGCCAGGTCAAGGATTTTTTGTTGCAGCAAATCAATCAACTCAACAAGCACTTATGTTCACCCCAGAGATGAGAACAGTTGCCGGGGGTGATGATTTTATAAATGGTGCACCCATATTATTAAATTATAATTTTAATTTAAAATTATTTCACGGCAACTCAGAGAAGGCAGAAACAAAATACTTTTTCCAAGAAGGACTTACCTTAGGCTTAGACCCAGGATATGACGCGGGTGCCCTTGATCAGTCAATACCTCTTAGTTCTAGATTGCCAGAAGCAGATACTGGTGTTAACTTCCAGATAAATGCAATGAGTTTGGAGTCTGCCTATAACCAAACCATACCACTGGTAATTAACCAAGAACAAGGCCAGAGTTTTAGAATTAGTATTTCAAACAACACCCTCCCTGAAGATATTAATGTATATCTAGAAGATGTATTAAATGGTACCTTAACCCCATTAAAAGAGCAAGATTTTGAGCTAAGTGCCCAAGATGATTTAAGCGATAATGGTAGGTTTTATTTACACTTTACAACCCAGAGTCTTGCCATAGATGAAGTTTTAAACCCAAATAACATAAACGTTTACAAACTAAATACAGAGGCGTATATAACTATAAAAGGGTTAACCCCAGAGATAGGTAAAACAACCGCAACGCTTTATAACATGTTAGGGATGAAAGTGCGCCAAAAAGCACTAGACACCTCCCAAGACACTCAGCATATCTCTACCCAAGGGCTTGCTGGAGGCGTTTATATTATTAAATTAAATGCTGGAGATGTATCATTTTCAAAAAAAGTGATTATACAGTAAAAAATACCTTATAACCCAATAAAACCTCCACAGCTTGAACTAAGTAGTGGAGGTTTTTTTTACAACTAATCTACATATGTTCTGCTTTTATATAAATGCTTTTATTATTTTTGAGTGAGGTGATAATTAAATTATATGAACCAGAATAATCATACCATTTACGATACTGGAAAATAACAAAAAGGCATGAAGCAAGAACGTAAAGAAAATACTACTCAAACCACAGAGTTACTCTCTAGAGGCGATGCTATAAAAAAAATAGGTGGTTATGCGGCTTTAACCGCCCTTGGCACGTTCATGATTTTAAACCCTCAAAAAGCACAAGCATTATCAACGCCGCCAGATCCAGGTGGTGGGGGTGGAACATTTGAAAACGCATGTAATGATAATGATCCCGCTACCTGTTGTCCATTTTGCTATGACAGTGACCCAAGTACACTTTGTCCTCAGGTTGAGTGTGGTAATAATCTTGGTGGGGGTAATCAAAACTGTGGTGGAGACCCATGTACAGAACCAGCCCCTTTTCAAGGCAACACAACAAACAGTAATACTACAACCAAATTTAATTTTGAATCAAAATACAAATCAAAGTATAAATCAAAGTATACTAAAAAATAAACTATCTGTTTGGTGTATATAACTTAAACAACTTTCTTGAAAAATAACGAGGTTTTTTTGTACAAAACTATTGAAGACAAAACCATTGTGTGGTCATCAAGCAGCAATCAATATGTAATAGTAGAAAACCAAACAGCCGAAATTATAAAAAGGTTGAGCAAAGGAGATCCTACAGCGCTTGTTTCAAGAGAATTGGCAGCCAAACTATCTCTACCCATTAGTAACACCATAGAACTAGTCACTAAAATTCAACAAACATTTTTAAATCCTAAAAAAAGTAAAAATCTTGACCCAACAAAAGAGCTTACAAATAGTAGCATCCCCAAAAACTACCTAGTAGAAAAATACTACAAAATAAACAACACCGTTATAAAGGCTGCCTATAAAGGCCTTAAAGAGTGCTTTTTGGTACACCCTAAATTTGAGCATCTACAAGTACCGCCCACCAAGTATGACAGTTGCTTTGAGGTATTTATAAAAGACGACGCTATTTTCTTGTTTGTAAATAGCCAGTTTATAAATACTTGGAAAAGCCAAGATGTGCATTACTTCCAAGGTAAGTTCTCTATGGAGCTTATACAACAAATTCACAAAAAACAGGAAGAACAATGGATGGGCGTTTTTCATGCATCTGCCGTTTCAGACACCCAAAACGCACTGCTTTTTTTGGGAGATTCTGGCAATGGTAAAAGCACCTCACTAGCGCTTTTACAAACGCACGGCTTTACCTGTATTGCAGATGATTTTGTACCTGTTGCTTTGCAAAACCAAGAAATTTACAGCTTCCCGGCGGCTATCTCTATAAAAAAAAGCAGTCTAGAGACACTACTACCTTACTATCCTGAGTTAAACAAAGCCACAGAGTATGATTTTAAGACAACACAAAAAATTGTACGGTATGTAAAGCCTAACAATAGTGATTATACTACTCACTTACCTTGCAAGGGTCTAGTTTTTATTAAATACCTAGAAAACGCCCCTACTACATGTGCTAAAATTTCAAAAATAGATGCCTTTGAGCGGCTTGTGCCAGATTCTTGGATCTCTCCCAAAAAAGAAAACGCACACGCGTTTTTAAATTGGTTTGACCACTTAGCTTGTTACCAACTCACCTACTCCAACACCAAACAAATGGTGGCTGAGGTCTCTAAGCTATTTAAAGATGAGTTATAAAGAAACCTTTTATTTTATAGCAAGGTGTCTTACCATTTCTCTTGACCAGAAAAATAAAACTGCCATAGAAAAAACACTGCAATCCAACACCATAGATTGGGATGCTGTAGTACAAGTAAGTACCCAGCAACTGGTGTTTCCTGCCCTGTATTGCAATTTAAAGCGTGAAGGGTTTTTACACTACCTGCCCACAGATCTGGTAAACTACATGGAGCATATAACAGGGCTTAACCGTGATAGAAACCAGCAAATAATCATCCAAGCAACAGCGTTAAACACCCTACTGCTTAACCATGGTATTACCCCTATATTTTTAAAAGGAACTGCAAATTTAATAGCTGGTCTCTACACAGATATTGCAGAGCGAATGCTTGGAGACATAGATTTTATTTTCTCCAAACAAGATTACCCAAAAGCCATACAGCTTTTAAGAGAAAATGGATACGCAGAGGTTGTAAAAGCCCCCTATTATTTCCCAAACCAACACCATTACAGAAGGCTTAAAAAAGACGGCAACATCGCGGCCATAGAAATACACAAGGCCTTTACTCTAGAGAGATACAACAAAGAGTTTAATTACACCCTAACTCAAAAAAACAGCCAGACAATAAATAATGTGCGGGTTTTAGGCTATGCAGATGCCTTAAGGCTATCTATAATCACAAACCAAATTACAGACCACGGTTTTTACTACAAATCCATACCCCTTAGAAACGCCTATGATGTGTTTTTACTATCCAAAAAAACAAATGCGCAACAAGCTGTAAATAAATTAGACAAACTTAAAAACCCTTTACACTGTTTTTTGGCTGGGTGTAATGAGGTTTTTAATAGCCCAGATAGCCTACAATATGTTAAAACAAGAAAGACAGCAGCCTATGTAAAGCAGTTTAAAAATCAGTTTGCAAACACAAAAAAAGTAAGAAGAAAACGCCTTATAATTAAAAATTACCTGGCATTAAAATTATTTTTGTACACGCTCTACAGGTGTCTTGTTTACAAAGAGTACACCATTTGGCTACTACATAAAATGGCAGACAAAATTGGTATAAAAAAAGTTAACCTAAGATAAAGGTTAACTTTTTTTTGTTTTTTGCGCTAGCTATATAGCAGCGGTACAATTTGTAATTCTTGTTGTTTTATTTTTTACTTTCTTCTTATAACAATAAACTCAACACCTCCTGCTGGGCTTGTAACGGTTCCGCCGCCTGCAAAATCATCACTTTGTATAAATATTTTTTGATTTGCAACTACATCCATAGTTGTACTAAAATTAATACTAGAGTTGAGGTGATTACCACTTCTTCTAATATATGCATGTCTAACCCATGGACCCGAAGCTGAGTTGTGATACCACCTAAAGCCAACAGAGCTTCGAAGTGATGTATTATTTGCATGATCTAGTTGTATATTGAAAATAATATCAACAGTCCCTGTAAAATTAGGGGTGATACCATCTGTATCTAATGTGAATTGACCTCTGTTTGTCCCAAGTAAATTGGTAGTTGTAAAGTAATTGAATGTTGCAACACCTGTATTAACATTTCCTGTTGTTGTATTAGTAACCTTAACCGCGTCTGTATAGTCTTTATAGTTGTCAAGGGTTATTGCGTCTGCGGTTGTATCTCCAAGACCAGCCCATGTGGCGCCGTCATAGTAATAGAAACCTGATGTAGCATCTGTTTGATACACCATTAGGCCTGTTGCAGGATTTGTTATGCCAACACGCTCACTTTCAATCATTCTAGGGATTAGCAATCCAGAGTTTATAGAAGAAAGATCTAGCGCAGAGGAGGCATCTGGAGAGGTGGTCCCTATCCCTATTCTGTCTCTTATACACATCTGACGCTGCCGACGAAGAGGATAGTGTAGA
>CAJXUG010000110.1:0-7037 GCA_913060785.1 uncultured Flavobacteriaceae bacterium
CTACACTATCCTCTTCGTCGGCAGCGTCAGATGTGTATAAGAGACAGGTATATTGCTTTTGCTAATTCTTCTCCATTTTCTGGAAAATGAATATTCAGTATTGCTTTACTTTTGGGCATTAATTGTAACTCCTCTAAAATTTCCGGTGAGAGCGTTTCTACGAACGATTTTTTAAGCTCCAAAAACAATTGCTCCATAAGGCCACTCACAACTCTATTGGTAATACCACTGTTGCTTAGTTTTTCTGTGGAGGGATATATTGGTTGCAGGGCAGAGCGTAACTTGCTTTGGTGTTCTTTTAAGGGCTCTAAATCTGGATGAGGCATAGAAAAAGTGCCGTTGTAAAAGTTTGTTTTCCCGAAGGCTACATAGGTTTCATTGAGTTTTAAATTCTCTTTAATCCATTTATGGCCTCTAAACCAGACAAGCTCCATCATGCCATTGGCATCTTTAAAGGTCGCTAGCAGGCGTTTACCGCGCTTTTGATCAACAGTTTTTAAATGAGTTATCCTGCCTATAACCTGCACGTCTGCGCTATTGCGTTGCAAATCTTTTATTTTATAGTACTGTGTTCTATCTAGATACCTGTTTGGAAATAAGTTTAATAGGTCTTGAAATGTAAAGATGCCCAACTCTTTTTTTAACAAATCTGCCCTATTAGGCCCTACGCCTTTAAGATATTCTATGGGTGTTTGTAAAAAGTTAGGATTCATACAACGAATTTACTTTGTTACTAAGCAATAACCACATGCATGGCGTATTTTAGAAGAGTTGGTGTATTTCTTTTTTTAGATAGGCTAATGCCTTTTGTGATGGTGTTACTTCTCCCATAAAATGATTTAAAACAGCTTCTCTGAGTTTGTCTGCAGATTCAATCTTTTCGTTCATGGCCGTTTGTCTTATAATTTGTATGGTTGTATTTTTTGTAGTTCTTGTTACGTTCCACATTTCCACAGACACATAAATTTGCTGGCTTAGATTGTGTACAAATTCATCTTCTATGCTTGATACAAGGTCCTGCTCATACTTGTTTAAGTCGTTGCCTGTAGGTTTTACACGTATTAAAAGACTATTTGGGTCTATACGCTCCAAAAGTAATGTAAGGCGCTCATAGGCTTGTAGCCTTAGAGGGAGTGTTTTAGATTGGGTTTCTTTATGTAGTAAAAACCGTCTACGGCCCTCTTCGTTATCTGTATGTGTTTTAAAAAAAAGATAGGCAATAACACCTACTATAATAGCAGATAGTAAAGAGGCAAAATAGGGTAGTAGTGCTTGAGATTCCATGGTATATATTAATTTTAGTACTATTTTTTATTTAAAAAGAAATAGTAAAGATTTTTAACCTTTGGGCAATGGCTTGCTTGTTGGGTTTTATATTGTTATTGATTTAAATAATCTAATGCCAGTTGTGTTAATGATTTAACACCAAGTAACATTCCAGCGTCATCTATTTGGAAATCTGGGGTGTGATGGGGGTAGGGCATTGTGTTGCCAGGAGTCATGCCTCCCAGAAAAAAGTAAACTCCCGGTATTTTTTCTTGAAAATAGCTGAAATCTTCACCACCTGTAACGGCCTTCATGCCCAGTACCTTATTTGCACCAGCTACCCTTTTTAAAGTGCTGATAGCCTTGGTGGTTAGCTCAGGGTCGTTGTAGGTAACGATGGTGTTGTTTTGCCAATCTATGGTTGCGTCTCCTCCATAGGCCTTGGCTATATCGCTAGCCATTTCTGTCATGCGTTTAATAATCATGGTTCTCATCTGTGGGTTTAGAGTTCTTACGGTACCTATGAGTTCTGCACTTTCAGGAATAACATTAAAACGTGTACCACTTGTTATTTTTCCAACAGTAATAACAGCTGGCGCCTCTATAAGATATGCTTCTCTTGAGATGATGGTCTGAAAACCGTCAATAATTTTAGCCGAAATTAAAATAGGATCAACACCACTCCAAGGGGCAGAACCATGAGATCCCTTTCCTTTTACAGTAACTACAAAACGCTCAACGGCTGCCATAATGCCCTCGGGCTTTAGAGTTATTGTACCAACGGGTGTTCCGCTATTAATATGTAATCCGTAAATAGCATCTACCTTAGGGTTTTCTAACACTCCTTCTTTAACCATAAGTTTTGCGCCTCCTTCTTCTCCAGGTGGTGGACCTTCCTCTGCGGGTTGAAAAATAAATTTTATACTGCCCTTGATTTTATCTTTATGCTTGCTTAAAACTTCTGCAACTCCCATTAAAATAGCTATGTGCGTATCATGGCCACAGGCATGCATTACTCCTGTTTTTGTGCCCAAAAAAGTGTCTTTGACATTACTTTTATAGCTAAGATCATTACGCTCTGTAACTGGCAAGCCGTCAATATCTGCTCTAAGGGCAACTACCTTTCCTGGGTTGTTTCCTTTTAAAAGGCCTACTACACCGGTTTTTGCAACCCCTGTTTGTACTTCCATACCAAGAGATTTTAAATGGGCAGCGATTTTATCTGCCGTGTTAAATTCACGGTTAGATAACTCTGGATTTTCATGAAAGTAATGACGCCAATCAATTACTTGAGATTCTATATCTTCGATGTCTTTAAGTATGCTTTGCTCTATTTGCGCATCAGTGTTGGCTCCAGAGAGTAAAAGTAGTAGTATGATAAGTTGTTTTTTCATGGCAGTTGTAGATTTAATTTACATAAATTAAGGCTTAAAGATATTGAAATTTCATAAATAATACCCCAGCTTTGTTTGTTTATAAATTCTGAAATATCAGTGGGTTCAATCACTCAGTTTTACGTATTTTCACATGCAGTATATTACCTTATTTTGTCACAATTCCGAAACTGTTTTGGAATCTTAAAAATTTCAGAAAACCCTTGCAAGAATATTTACAACAATTAAACGAAGCTCAGTTAGCACCTACCATACAAAAGGATGGCGCTATGATTGTTATTGCCGGAGCTGGCTCAGGTAAAACACGTGTGCTTACCTACAGAATTGCCTTTTTAATGTCTAAGGGTGTGGATCCATTTAATATTTTGGCCCTCACCTTTACCAATAAGGCAGCTCGTGAGATGAAAAAACGAATATCAACAATTGTTGGCCCCAGTGAGGGCAAAAACTTATGGATGGGAACCTTCCATAGTATTTTTGCTAAGATACTTCGTATGGAAGCCAGTAAGCTTGGTTATCCTTCAAATTTTACCATTTATGATACCCAAGATTCTCAAAGTGTAATTCGTGCTGTAATTAAAGAAATGCACTTAGATAAAGAGATTTATAAATACAAGCAGGTGTATTCAAGAATATCTAGTTATAAAAACAGCCTAGTTACTGTAAAGGCTTATTTTAATAACCCTGAACTAATGGAGGCAGATGCAATGGCCAAAATGCCTCGATTGGGAGATATATATAAAAGTTACGTGGATAAATGTTTTAAAGCCGGCGCCATGGACTTTGACGATTTGTTGTTAAAAACCAATGAACTTTTAACTCGGTTTCCAGAGGTTTTGGCAAAATATCAAAATAGGTTCCGTTACATATTAGTAGATGAGTACCAAGATACCAACCATAGCCAATATTTAATTGTACGCGCCTTGAGTGACAAGTTTCAAAACATATGTGTAGTAGGTGATGATGCTCAGAGTATCTATGCCTTTAGAGGTGCTAATATTAATAATATTTTAAATTTTCAGAAAGACTATGATGATGTAAAAACCTATCGCCTTGAGCAAAATTATAGATCTACCAAAAATATTGTAAATGCTGCCAATAGTATCATTGAAAAAAACAAAACACGACTAGACAAGGTAGTTTGGACCTCTAATGACCAGGGCCCAAAAATTAAAGTAAATCGCACCATGACAGATGGTGATGAAGGTCGTTTTGTAGCCAGCACTATTTTTGAAACTAAGCAAAACTCGGAGCTTAAAAACGGGGATTTTGCAATTTTATACAGAACCAATGCGCAGTCTCGCGCCATGGAAGACGCCTTGCGTAAAAAAGACATTCCGTATCGTATCTATGGTGGGCTTAGTTTCTACCAGCGCAAAGAGATTAAAGATGTCTTGTATTACCTGCGCCTGGTGCTTAATCCTAAAGATGAGGAGGCCATAAAGCGTGTTGTTAATTATCCAGCAAGAGGTATTGGGCAAACCACCATAGAGCGCCTTATGGTGGCCGCAAATCATTACGACAGGTCTATTTTCGAGGTGATGCAAAACATCAGTAAACTAGAGCTTAATATCAATAAAGGGACACAAGCAAAGCTGTTAGACTTTGTTACTATGGTACAAAGTTTTCAAGTTTTAAATAAGACCTACGATGCTTTTCAGATGGCAGAATACGTTGCAAAAAAAACAGGGATACTAACAGAGCTTAAAAAAGACGGTACTCCAGAGGGTATTGCCCGTATAGAAAACATAGAGGAGCTACTCAATGGTATGCGTGATTTTGTTGAAGAGCAAAAAGAATTGGCAGATACCACTGGTTCTTTGTCTGAGTTTATGGAAGACGTTGCCCTTGCTACAGATCTTGATAATGACAAAGGAGACGAAGATTGTGTTGCTCTGATGACCATTCATCTAGCCAAAGGGTTGGAGTTTCCTTATGTGTTTATTGTGGGTATGGAGGAAGACTTATTTCCAAGTGGTATGAGCATGAATACCAGAGCAGAACTAGAGGAGGAGCGAAGGTTGTTTTATGTAGCAGTTACCAGAGCCGAAACTCAGGCTTATTTAACCTACACCCAGTCTAGATACAGGTGGGGAAAACTCATAGATGCAGAGCCTAGTAGGTTTATAGAAGAAATTGATGCTTCTTATTTGGAATATTTAACACCCGTTACAGAGCATCGTTATAAGCCACTTTTGGATGCAGATATATTTGGAGAGGTAGATAAAAGTAAATTACGACTGCGCAAACCAGCAGCTGGAAGCCCACCAACGGGTCCAAACCAAGAGCAACTTCGCAAACTGCGCAGATTAAAGCCCGTGGCTAGTAGCGCAGAGAAAAACTTTGATCCTGCAGCGGCAAACTTGCATATTGGTACAATGGTAGCGCACGTGAGATTTGGAAAAGGAAAAATAACCAAAATTGAAGGGGTTGGTGCAGACACAAAAGCAGAAATTAATTTTGAAAATGGTGGCTTAAAAAAGTTGCTGCTCAGATTTGCAAAACTCAGCATTATAGAATAAAATGCTACACCTATAAAACACACCGGCACCATGGCAATATTTATTAAAATATATGAAGACAATCCAAACCCTCGAGATATTGCCAAGGTTGTACAGATTATAAAAAAAGGTGGTTTGGTAATTTACCCAAGTGATACGGTATATGCACTAGGTTGCGATATTACAAACAACCGGGCCCTGGAGCGTATCGCTCAAATTAAAAAAGTAAAACTGGCAAAGGCTAACTTTTCTTTTGTGTGTAAGGACCTAAGCAACCTCTCAGATTACGTGAAACAAATAGACAACAATACTTTTAAGCTTTTAAAAAGAGCGCTTCCGGGACCTTACACTTTTATACTTCCTGGAAATAATAATTTGCCAAGTGTGTTTAAGAAGAAAAAAGAGGTTGGTATACGCGTGCCAGACAATGCCATTGTTCAAGCCATGGTTACCGCCCTTGGAAACCCTATTGTGTCTACTTCTATCAAAGATGAGGATCAGGTTATAGAATACACCACAGATCCCGAGCTTATTTTTGAAAAATGGAAACACCTTGTTGATGTGGTTGTAGATGGCGGCTATGGAGGTAATGTTGCCTCAACTGTTATAGACCTTACAGGTGATACGCCTATTTTGGTTCGTCAAGGAAAAGGAAGCTCATCTCTTTGATTGTTTTTTATACTACGGCTTTTCTATTAAACTTGAGTTAATTAAAAAATCTTGCTGTACATCCAAGGTTTTTATCTTCCTATTGTTTTCTAGGGTTTTCCAAGCAGATGTGGGTTGTATCCAGTTTAAAACTCCGTTTATTTTAACTTGCACAGGCATATCAAAGCCCTTTATTACATCTGTATATCTGTATTTAAGCTGGTTTTCTTGGATGGTATACTGCAAGTTAGGAATCATTGTGGTGCGCAGGTATTGCTCCCAAAACTGGGTTAAATGTATCCCGCTTTTTTCTGAAATATATGTTTCAACTTGATGGCTTGTGATCGTTTGGTGGTAAAAATCTTTATTGAGTCCTTGCAGTATAGCACGCCATTTTTGATCATCAGCTATGAGTTGCCTCAGGGTATGTAAAATGTTAGCTCCTTTGTAATACATATCATTGCTGCCACGATTGTTTCTGTTGTAGGTGCCAATGAGGGGCGTGTCGTTTTGTATGCTTCTTTTGGTTCCAATAACGTACTCACTAGCTGCTTTTTCACCGAAATGATAGTTGAGGTATAGATTTTCTGAATAGGCTGTAAATCCTTCATGAATCCACATATCTGCAACATCTTTGTTGGTGATGTTGTTGGCAAACCACTCGTGGCCTGCTTCATGGATAATAATAAAATCAAATTCAAGGCCCCAACCAGTTCCAGAGAGATCTCTGCCTAGGTATCCATTTTTATATTTATTACCGTATGTAACGCTACTTTGATGTTCCATTCCTAAATAAGGAGCCTCTACAAGCTTAAAGCTGTCTTCATAAAAAGGGTAGGGGCCAAACCAGTACTCAAAGGCCTCTAGCATTAAGGGAGCCTGTTTAAACTGCTCCTTGGCAATCTCTAGGTTATCTCTTAAAACCCAATAACTCAAATCTAGTTTTCCGTTAAGGCCATTATATGTTTCAGAAAAAGTAACGTAATCTCCTAAGTTTATATTCACACCATAACTATTAATAGGATTTACTACCTGCCAGTGCCAGGTTTTTGTGTCTTTATTTTCTATCTCTTCTATAAGCCTTCCATTTCCAACGCCCACGAGGTCTTTAGGGGTTGTAATAAATAGATCAACACCATTATCTGGCTCATCTTGTGGGTGATCCTTAACGGGCCACCATACCTGTCTCTTATACACATCTCCGAGCCCACGAGACAGGCAGAAATCT
>CAJXUG010000111.1:0-6983 GCA_913060785.1 uncultured Flavobacteriaceae bacterium
CTACACTATCCTCTTCGTCGGCAGCGTCAGATGTGTATAAGAGACAGGTTTTCCTATAATATTCTTGGATAAATATAACATCTGGCTTGGCTGTTTTAAGGGTGCTATCAAAAACTTCTGAAATTTTAGCCCTATCAATATCTTTTTGGTAGGCATTAAATAACCTCACGTTATAGCTTAGTACAGAGATGGTCTTCTCACTAGAAGAGAGCTGCTCATTAGAAGGAAACTTATAAAATGGATTAAAAAATAAATAGGCTGCTACCAGCATCACGACAGATAGTATAAATTGTTTTTGTAACTTAATTAACCAATACACACCAAACAAAAAAGTAAGCACTATAAGTGGTGATACGCCAAGACTAAGCAACGATAGACTAGGAAATTGTTTTGGAGGAAGGTAAGGCAAGATAAAAGAAACCAAGAGCAACACGGCTACAATGCTATTGCACCAAAATAATATCTTCCCGAAAAATGATAGCTTTTTCAAAATTGTGTATTATTATTTGTCTCCTGCTTTAAATAAAAAATCCTTCTCTTGTTTGGTTAAACTTTCATACCCACTTTTACCTATTTTATCTAAGATACCATCTATCTTTATTTGACGCTCATCTTTAATTGCAGTTGTTTTTTTCTTGGAAGTATTTTTTGGTGTTTTATGCACTTTTCTAAAAGGGGTGTTTTTTCTTGTCTTAAACAAATTGGCTAGGCTAGCTACTATTTTTTCAAACCAAAGCCCAATGTCATTCCCTTTTGCTAGTTGTACTGCGTATAGATAACCAAAAACACCTCCACCTATATGAGAGAGCATACCTCCTGGATTGGTGCCAGAGCCTAACCTAAATAAATCTAATAAAAATAATCCTACAGCAAGCTGCCATAGTTTAATGGTTACCATAAAAAACCGAAATGATATATTAGGAGAGTAGGTTGCAGCAAATACCATTAGTGCAGACACCGATGCAGAAGCTCCTATGAGATACCCTGCTTTGCTCTGAAATACTGGAAATACATTATAGGCCGTCACAAACAAAAGCCCACCATAAAAAGCTCCCAATAAATACACCGTTAGAAAGCGTTTTTCGCTAAATAGATTTAATACAAATTTAGAAAAGAAGTTTAACCATATCATGTTAAACAAAATATGCATAAAACCGCCATGTAAGAAACTATAACTTAGTAAAGACCAAGGCTGCTTTAAAACCTCAATAGGTCCTTCTGGCAATACAAACCACTGCATTAACACATCGCTTGAGGTATTAAATAAAAATGACGCAATAAAAAACAACAAGAAAACCACGATATTAATCACGATCAATTTATTTGCAATGTTTAGTGTTTTAAATTTATATAGTATGTCTTGTCCTTGCATAGCTTAATCCCAACGGGTGTGATTTAAATCGTTTTTCTTCCAGTAATAGGCCATAACAAAACCAAACAAAGCTCCGCCAATGTGAGCCCAATTTGCAATGTTTTGTCCAAACAAAGAAAAACCTGTTATTCCAGAAAATAAATCCATTAGTATTAACCCTGGTATAAAATATTTCGCCTTGATTGGAAATGGTAAAAATAGTAACATTAGCCCAGTGTTAGGGAACATCAGCCCAAAGGCCACTAGTATTCCGTACAAAGCCCCCGAAGCCCCAACCGCTGGAGTGTTAAATTCTATAAACAATCGCTCTATGGTTTGCAGAGGGACCGAATTTAAAATAGCGGTATTGTATTGTCCAGAAGTCATAATTGCATTGATATCTTCTTGAGATACTCCTGCACTAAGTAAAGCATCTATTGCACTATGTACTTGGAAATACCCTACCAAAGAGTGAATAAAAGCAGCACCTAAACCTGCCGAAAAGTAAAAAAATAAAAACTTTTTTTGTCCCCAACGCTCCTCCAAGGGAGCTCCAAACATATACAGACCAAACATATTAAAGAAAATATGCATAAGGCCATTTCTGTCATGCATAAATAGATGGGTAATGGGTTGCCAGATTTGAAAATCAGGATGCTCAAAATAATACAAAGAAAACAATCGATACGCAACATCGCCTATAAACACAGAACCTGCATATACAATGACATTGATAATAATTAGTATTTTAACAGTATCTGTTATTCTTCCCATATAATGGCCTTTTCAAAAGGATAAAATCGTTCTTATTTATATAAATTTTTTGTCCAAATCATTTGCATCTAGCGTGATTATAACTGCCTGGTTTGAAGGAGAAATACTTGGCTCTTTACACATAAATAATTGGTTTACTAAATGTTCTCTTTCTTTAGAGTTTAAGGCTACGCCGGTTTTAATGGCCATACTTTTTGCCATAGAGCGCACCAATAAATCATTTTGGCTAAATCCAGCATTAGGAACCTCATCCATAATGTCTTGGATTAATTGCTCTAAAACCATACTGGCTTGGCTCTCCATCAAAGCTACAGGAATACCTGTTATAGACAAAGTATCCTCTCCAAAAGCGCCAAAAACAAAGCCAGTGTGTTCTAGTTGTTCTTGAATTTTTTGAAGCACCTGCATATCTGGAATAGAAAAAGGAAGCTCCAATGGAAATAACAGTTGCTGGCTCACGCCCTGATGCACTGTAATGTTTTTTAATAACTCTTCATACAATATACGCTGGTGGGCCAGATGTTGATGTATAACCATCATACCACTTTTTATAGGGCTAATAATATATTTGTTTTGTAGTTGAAATGTAAGCTGAGCACTCACAGGGCTTTGCTCCTCAAAAAGAGATCCTGTTACTTGTTCGCTTTCAAAGGTGAGGTGTGTTTCTGGAGAATAAGAACCATCTGTGGTGTCTTGGGTATCTTTTAACCCTACGTATAAAGAATCCCAATGCGCTGTGTCTTTATCTCTTTTGTAAGGAAAATCAATATTTTTTTGTTTTGGACTTGCGCTAAAAGGATTGAAGTCTCTATCAACATCAATGGTTGGGGAAACAGGTGGCTTATTGCTATAATCATAAGGAGTATCTAGGCTACTCTCTCTGTTAAAATCTAACACGGGAGCAATACTAAATTGTCCTAAACTATGCTTAATCGTTGCTCTAACCATAGCATAAAGCGCGTGTTCATCATCAAATTTTATTTCGGTTTTGGTAGGGTGTATATTAATATCTATAGACTTTGGAGCTACCTCAAGAAATAGAAAATAACCTGGATGTAGAGCTGGTTTTATTAACCCTTCAAAGGCAGCGTTAACAGCATGGTTGAGATAGGGGCTTTTAATAAAGCGATCATTCACAAAAAAGAACTGTTGCCCTCTACTCTTTTTGGCAAAATCTGGTTTTAAAACAAAGCCATCAATTTTTAATATATCTGTAGTTTCTGCAACAGGAACTAATTTTTCATTTGTTTTAGAGCCGAAAATATTTACAATGCGTTGTCTTACATTACTTTGTGGTAAATTAAAAACAAGGTCGTCATTGTGGGTCATGGTAAAGGCAATACTAGGATGGGCAAGTGCTACACGATGAAACTCATCTATAATATGACGGGTTTCTACAGGGTTTGATTTTAAAAAGTTTCGCCTTGCAGGTATGTTAAAAAATAAATTCTTAACAGCAATGGTGGTACCCTCTGGAACTACAGCTTGTTCTTGGTCCACTACTTTGTTACCCTCAACATTAATCTTGGTGCCAATTTGCTGATCATGTTGTTTTGTTTTTAAAGAAACATGGGCAATAGCAGCAATAGAGGCCAGGGCTTCTCCCCTAAACCCTTTGGTGTTTAGTTTAAATAAATCTTCAGCGATTTTAATTTTTGAAGTAGCGTGACGCTCAAAGCTCAACAGGGCATCTGCGGGACTCATTCCTGTGCCATTGTCTGTGACCTGTATTAAGGTTTTCCCTGCATCTTTAAGAACTAGCGTAATACTTGTAGATTTTGCATCTATAGCATTCTCTAGCAGCTCCTTTACTACAGAGGCGGGTCTTTGAACAACTTCTCCTGCAGCAATTTGATTTGCAACGTGGTCTGGTAATAATTGTATAATATCTGGCATTAGCTAGAGAAAATTGATAGGTCAAAATCAATAATATATAAGAATATAAAGATCAAAACAGCCATTACAATTAATACTGTTTTATTAAAGGCTGTATTATTACGGTTACGGTTGTGAACCCTTGCATTTTGCCACTGCCCAGCATAGTCATTTTCATTGTAGGTGTCTGCGTAGGCATCAAACTTTGTGGTATGCTTTGTATCTTCAACCCCTTGTTTTCCTTTATAGTAACGTGGGGTGTAGTTAAAGCGGTTGTTTGACTTTAACTTTTTAATAATGGTAAATTTTATAGGCCCCATACTTGCGTGCAATTACATCAAAGATACCTAAAAATAGAGTTCTGTTATAGACCAAAAGCAGACAATTTTTTAACAAAACATAATTTGGTGAAAACCAATAAAAAAGGACCTTTGAAGAGTTTATGTGATTTTTAAAACCAATTACAAAGCACCTCTAGAAGGAAGCATCTTTGCGTAACTGAGCCATTTTTATTGCAGCTATAGCAGCTTCAACTCCTTTGTTACCGTGTGCCCCACCACTTCTATCGATGGCTTGTTGCATGGTGTGATCTGTTAGAACACAAAATATAACTGGTATATCACCTTGGATATTTAGATCTTTAATTCCTTGAGAAACACCCTGGCAAACAAAATCAAAATGTTTTGTTTGACCTTCTATAACACTCCCAATAGCAATTACTGCATCAAGCATATCATAGCTTTGTGTCATTTTTTTACATCCGTAAATCAGTTCAAAGCTTCCTGGTACATCCCACCGAACAATATTCTCCTTTATACCTCCACAATCCAATATAGCGTCAAAGGCACCTTGAAACATCCCACCGGTTACCTCAGGATTCCATTGAGAAACAACAATCCCAAACCGAAAATTTTTCGCGTTTGGGATTGTTGCTTTATCGTATACAGATAAGTTTGTATTTTTTGTTGCCATATTTAGATGGAATACTATTATTGCATTTGTTTAGCTTTACTCAAGTAAGCTTTTGCTTTTACAGCCTGTGTTGCTTTAGGGTATATTTGTGTAATACTCTCAAAATGGGCTACTGCTTTTGCAGTGTTACCAGTTTCTAAAGCTACAATACCAGCTTTTAATAAAAAACGAGGTGTTGTGAATTCGTTATCCTGCATATTTGCAGCAATTTGATAATATTCTAGAGCCTTATCCATTTGGTTTAATTGGACAAAAGCATCCCCGATAGCTCCTTTTGCTATAGGTCCTAGCATAGCATCATCGCTACTAAAAACATCAAGATATGTAATAGCATTTTTGTAGTCATTAATATTTAGGTATGCTACTCCTGCATAATAGTTTGATACGTTGGCTGCTTTTGTACCACCATAGTTCTCTATGATGTCTATAAAACCGTATTTACTATTTCCTCCATTAAGGGCAAGGTTGTATAAAGAATCACTTGCAACAGGCGCTGTTAGTGCCTGATCAAAGTACTCTTGTGCTTGGTACATCTCGCTCATAGCCTCTTTCTCTTTAGGTTCTTGTATAACATTTACAAAACCTAAATATGCCAATACAGTAAGTGCAATTGCACCTACAGCAATCAAAATAACTTTTTGATTTTTCTCAACCCATTCTTCGGTTTTATTTGCAGTTTCATCTAAGGTATTAAATACCTCAGCTGTTGTGCTTTCTCCTTCTAAAAGCTCAGAATCATTTACTTCTTCTGACTTTGATTTTATTTTTCCGCCTCGTTTTTTGTACGTTGCCATAGATTGATTTTTTATGTACCGCAAAAATAAAATTTTTATCAGAATATAAAAGCTAAAAGATTTGTTATTTTTCAATAATTTGCAGAAGGAAAAACAAGTCAAAAATAGACACCTATTTTATTGTTAAATAGTCTGTAAACATCATATTACAATGCAATTAGAGCAACTTTCGTTACTTAACTATAAAAACTTTGAATCGCAGTCTTTCTCCTTCGATGCAAAGATAAATTGCTTTGTTGGGCAAAATGGAGTAGGAAAAACCAACGTATTAGACGCTATTTATCACCTATCCTTCGGAAAGAGCTATTTTAATCCCATTACAGGACAAAACATGCGCCATGGTACAGATTTCTTTGTTGTTGAAGGAAGCTACATAAAAAATGATAGACCAGAAAAAATCAATGTTAGTGCCAAACGTGGCAGTAAAAAAATATTAAAACGCAATGCTAAGGTCTATGAAAAATTTAGTGAGCATATTGGTTTTCTGCCCCTTGTAATGATTTCTCCCGCAGATCGTGATTTGATTTTGGAAGGTAGTGACACGAGAAGAAAATTTATAGACGGTGTGATTTCTCAGGCAGACCCATCTTACCTGCAGCATTTAATTAACTATAACAAAGTGCTCCTGCAGCGTAATTCTTTGCTAAAATATTTTGCTGCAAACCAAACGCACAATCAAGACACACTAGATATTTATGATGAGCAACTCACACAATATGGGACTGTCATATTTAAAAAAAGGGCCGCATTTCTAGAAGAGTTTCTACCTATATTTTTGGCCCGCCATAAAGTAATTAGTAATAGTGCAGAAGAAGTCTCTCTTATATACAAAAGCCAACTAGAAGACGCCACACTACTAAGTTTGTTGAAAAATAATATCTCCAAAGATAAAATGATGCAGTATACTGGCTTTGGAATTCATAAAGATGATTTGGTTTTTGAGATAGATGGGCACCCTATTAAAAAGTTTGGTTCTCAAGGCCAACAAAAATCATTTCTAATTGCATTAAAATTAGCCCAGTTTGACTTTATAAAGAAATTAAACGGGGTCACCCCTATCCTACTTTTGGATGATATTTTTGACAAACTTGACCAGCAGCGTGTTGCACAAATAATAAAATTAGTTCATGATGACAGCTTTGGACAAATTTTTATTAGTGACACACATGCTCAAAGAACAGAAGCTGTTGTAAAAGAAATTCACAAAAGCTATATGC
>CAJXUG010000112.1:0-6764 GCA_913060785.1 uncultured Flavobacteriaceae bacterium
CTGTAAACCCTGTCTTAAGAGAGGGAAACAGTGATCGCCGTGCACCAAAAGCGGTGAAAAATTACGCCAAGAAAAACCCACATAAAATGGGCGCTTGGTCATCTAGCTCTAAAACACACGTTGCTACAATGAGCCAGGGTGATTTTAAAAACAATGAAACTTCTGTTACCATTGAAACTCCAACTAGCGTTAAAATTGAACTTACAGATACCTCAGGCAACAAACATATTCTAAAACAAAACATTACACTACTCTCTGGAGAAATCATTGATGCAACTGTGATGCATAAAAAAGCACTTCTAGGCTTTTTACAAGAGCAGATAAAAGACGCCACAGACAAAGGACTTTTGCTCTCTCTGCACATGAAAGCCACCATGATGAAAGTAAGTGACCCAATTATCTTTGGACATGCTGTGGAGGTGTACTTTTCAGAATTATTTGAAAAATATAATGAAGACTTCAAAAAAATAGGTTTAGATGTTCGTAATGGTTTTGGAGATTTACTTGGCAAACTAGACCAATTACCTGCAAGTAAAGTAGCAGAAATTAAAGCAGATATCAATAAAATTTATAGCAGCCAAGCAGATCTTGCAATGGTTAATAGTGATAAAGGCATCACAAACCTTCACGTCCCTAGTGATGTAATTATTGACGCTTCTATGCCTGCTATGATTAGAACTTCTGGCCAAATGTGGAATGCCAAAGGGGAACAACAAGATACTAAAGCTATCATTCCAGATAGCAGTTATGCTCCTTTATACCAAGCTACCATAGATTTTTGCAAACAACACGGAGCCTTTGATCCAACTACTATGGGTACAGTTCCTAATGTTGGACTTATGGCTCAAAAAGCAGAAGAGTACGGATCTCACGACAAAACTTTTGAAATCTCTACTGCTGGAACAGTACACATTATAGATGATGCTGGTAACATCCTAACATCTCACAAGGTTGAAAAAGGTGATATCTGGAGAATGTGCCAAGTAAAAGATTTACCAATCCAAGACTGGGTAAAACTTGCAGTATCAAGAGGTAGAGCAACAAATTGGCCTGTAATTTTCTGGCTAGACCAGGAGAGATCCCACGATGCTGCGCTGATAAAAAAAGTAAATACATACTTAAAAGACCATGACACAAGCGGTCTGGATATAAAAATATTATCCACAGAAAAAGCGACACATTACACCCTTGCAAGAGTTAAAAATGGAGAAAACACGATATCTGTAACAGGAAACGTGTTACGAGATTACCTTACAGACTTGTTTCCAATTTTAGAATTAGGAACAAGTGCAAAAATGTTATCTATTGTACCTCTAATGAATGGTGGTGGTCTTTTTGAAACAGGTGCTGGAGGTTCTGCTCCAAAACACGTGCAACAGTTTACCAAAGAAGGACACCTAAGATGGGACTCTCTGGGAGAGTTTCTAGCCCTTGCTGTATCTTTAGAGCATTTAGGCAATAAGTATAGTAATAACAATGCTATTGTATTATCTGAAACCTTAGACCAGGCTACTGAAAAATTATTAGAGAACAATCAAGGACCTTCGAGAAAAGTAAATGAATTAGACAATCGTGGATCTCATTTCTATCTTGCATTTTATTGGGCAGAGGCTTTGGCAAACCAGAATAAGGATCAAATACTTCAACAGCGTTTCAAGAAAGTATATCAAGATTTTAAACAACATAAGGAAACTATCCTAGATGAGCTGTTACAGGCCCAAGGAAAACCCCTTGATATTGGAGGGTACTATGAGCCTACACTAGATCTGGTAAACAAGCAAATGAGACCAAGTAGCACATTAAATACTATTCTAGAGAATATTAAATAATTAAACTTTCGTTAAAGCCTTTAGTAACTGCCACTAAAGGCTTTATTTTTGCCTAAAATTATAGCCTTGAAAAACATACTGACCCTAGTACTTATTCTTGCAAGTTTTGCAATGTCTGCCCAAGAAAAATTTACACTAAGTGGTACGATTTCTGAAGCCCAGTCTGGTGAGACCATGATAGGTGTTAATGTATTAATTCCTGAGTTGCAAACTGGAGTGGTTACAAATCAGTACGGTTTTTACTCGATTACCCTACCCAAAGGAACCCACCAAGTTATATATACAAGCCTAGGCTTTGAAAGCTACACGCAAACCATAGAACTAAAGGCAGCTGTAAATAATAGTATTTCACTATTTGAGAGTACAGAAATGCTAGATGTGGTTATTTTAGAGACTGATGTTGAAAAAACCAATATTAAAACACCTCAAATGAGTGTAACCACACTCAAGGCAAACACAATAAAAAGAATTCCAGTAGTACTGGGTGAGGCAGATGTCCTGAAAGCCATTACGCTTCTCCCTGGAGTTACAAATGCTGGCGAGGGAGCAAGTGGTTTTAATGTAAGAGGTGGAGCCGCAGATCAAAACCTGGTCTTACTAGATGAAGCAACACTTTATAACTCCTCACACTTATTTGGTTTTTTCTCGGTATTTAACCCAGACGCAATTAAAGACTTAACCCTATATAAAGGAGGTATTCCTGCTAGATATGGAGGACGTATAGCATCTGTTCTAGATATATATCAAAAAGATGGTAACAAGAGAGCATTCGGCGCCACAGGAGGTATTGGTTTATTAGCCAGCAGACTTCTGCTTGAAGGACCTATTGTAAAAAACAAAGGGTCATTTCTTATTGGCGGTAGATCTACCTACGCGCATTTATTTATTCCCTTAGTAGATCCAGGTAATGAAAACGTTGCTTATTTCTATGATTTAAACACAAAACTAAGTTATGATATAGATGATCAAAATAAATTATTCTTATCTGGTTATTTTGGAAGAGACACTTTTAATCTGGGTGAGATTTTCGGAAATACCTTCGGAAACACAACATTAAACCTACGCTGGAATCATTTATTTAACGATACGCTGTTTAGTAATCTATCCTTGATTTATTCAGATTATTACTACGGTTTAGAACTCAAGTTTGCAGAATTTCAATTTGATAGTGGTATCAGGAATTTTAACTTAAAATATGATTTTACAAGTTATGTTTCAGACGCAGTAAAATTACAATTTGGCTTTAATAGTATTTATTACAAATTCAACCCTGGAGAAGTATTTCCAACCACAGATAACAGTGGGAGAAACTACAGAAAACTTACAGATAAGTATGCCTTTGAAAACGCAGGGTATATAGATGGAAACATAAAAGTTTCAGAAAAATTAAATATTCAGGCAGGTCTTCGTTTATCTAACTTTACAAGATTAGGCCAAGCATCCATTAATGTCTACGATAATGATAATCCAATTAGTTACAACCAAAATCTAGATGTCTATCAAAAAGCGACTCCTGTAGATACAATTTCTATTGCTAGAGACGCCTCAATAAAGTCATATTTAAACCTAGAGCCAAGAGTATCTGCTGCGTATCAACTATCAGAGAGCTCTTCTATCAAAGCCAGTTACAACAGAACAGCACAATACATACATTTAATAAGTAATACTTCTTCTCCAACTCCTTTTGATATATACGCTCCGAGTGGTCAATTTATAAAACCGCAATTGGGAGATCAATTTGCGGTTGGTTATTTTAAAGGTTTTGAAAACTTCTCACTAGAGGCGGAAGCCTATTACAAAGAGGTGAAAAACCGAATTGATTATGTTGATGATGCAGATTTAATTGCAAATGAAGCCATTGAGCAGGTTGTTTTAAATGGAGAGACAAGAGCATACGGTTTGGAATTTCTACTGAGAAAAACCAAAGGAAACTTGCAAGGTTGGCTAGCATACACCCTTTCGAAATCTGAACAAAGAACACCGGGTAGAACGGCTATAGAAACAGGTATTAATAATGGGAAATGGTACAATACAGCCTGGGACAGAACACATGATTTCTCATTAACGGCCCAATATAAACTGAGCGATAAATGGTTTTTAGGTGCTAATTTTATTTTTCAAACCGGACGTCCTGCCACATTCCCAATTGGACAATACGAGTACCAAGGACAGGTAGTACCAGTGTATGAGGCAAGAAATGCAAGTAGACTAGAGAGCTTTCATCACCTAGATATCTCAGCCACCTGGAATTTAAAACATAAAAGTAAAAAACGCTGGAGTGACGAAATTGTGTTTAGTGTTTACAACGTCTATGACAGAAAGAATGCTGCTTCTGTATCATTTAGAAAAAACACAGATACCGGAAATAATGAGGCGGTAAGACTTTCAATATTTGGGATTATTCCTGCCATTACTTATAATTTTAAATTTTAAGCTATGAAAAAAAACATTCTTTTTATTCTAGTGACACTGCTACTAAGCTCCTGCGAAGAGGTTATAGAAATAGATCTGCAAAATAGCGAGCCAAAACTAGTAATAGAGGCTACTATTAATGTACTAGAAGATGCTACTTCTTCAGCGGTAGTTAAACTTTCACAGACGGCGCCGTTTTTTGAAAATGACATACCACCCGTAACAGATGCGCTAGTTTCTATTACTAGCAGCACAGGTGATGTGTATAATTTCAATCATACACAAAATGGCATTTATACAGCTAATCTTTTACCTGTTTTAGAAAACACCTATACCTTAGAGGTAATCCATCAAGATGAAACCTACACCGCTACAGAATCTCTTCATACAGTTACACAATTTGAGGAGGTAATTCAGGATAATGAAGGTGGCTTTGGAGGAGATCAAATACAATTAAAGGCCTATTTCACAGATCCAGGAGGTATTCAAAATTATTACCTTAGTGAAACATTGTCTATTAGAGGGGATGAAAGAAGAGCGTTTAATGATGAGTTTTTTGACGGAAATAGAATAAATGATTTTTACCTTGCTGATGATTTAGCCCCTGGAGATGTAGTAACCTTCAATCTATATGGAGTTGATGAATATTTCTTTAACTTTATGATTGTTTTACTACAACAAACAGACAGTGGCGGTGGAGGACCTTTTGAAACCCAACCTGCAACTGTTCGAGGAAATATCGTGAATCAAACAAATTCAGATAATTTTCCATTAGGGTACTTTAGGATTTCTGAAATCTCAACAATTGTGTACATTGTTGAGTAAAAAAAAATATTTTACTTACAATGCCTTTTAAAAAAACAACAGAAGAAACCTCGCATTACGACCATCTTGAAAAAATGAGCGTTGAACAGCTCTTGTATAATATTAACAAGGAAGACACCCTTGTACCTCTAGCGGTTAAAAAAGCCATTCCACAGATACAAGCCCTTACTATTCAAGTCATCGCTTGTTTAGAAAAAGGCGGAAGATTATTTTATATGGGCGCTGGAACAAGTGGTAGATTAGGAGTTGTAGATGCTAGTGAAATCCCCCCTACTTTTGGAATGGACCCTGATGTTGTTATTGGCTTAATAGCTGGAGGAGACACGGCTATAAGAACAGCTGTAGAATTTGCAGAAGATGACACTAATCAAGGCTGGAAAGACTTAAAAAACCATCAAATTGGTATTAACGATATTGTAATTGGTATTGCAGCCTCTGGAACTACGCCCTACGTTATTGGCGCCCTAGAAAAATGTAATGCATTAAATATCTCTACAGGTTGCATAACTTGTAATGAGCAAAGCCCACTAGCCCTTACCGCAAAATTTCCAGTTGTGGCTGTTGTGGGTCCAGAATTTGTTACGGGTAGCTCAAGGATGAAGGCGGGTACTGCTCAAAAGCTTATTTTAAATATGATATCTACTGCTACCATGATACAACTGGGAAGAGTAGAAGGAAATAAAATGGTGGATATGCATCTTAGTAACAACAAGCTTGTTGCAAGGGCAGAGCAAATGTTAATGGAGAGACTTCATGTGTCAAAGGCAGAAGCATCAGAGTTGTTAAGAAAATACAACAACGTAAGAAATGCAATTCAAAATTATAGCAATGAGTAAAGAACACACAGATGTAGAATTACTGAGAAAAGGTGTGAAATACCTAGCCATTGCATTACCTCTATTATTTTTAAGTCCTTACCTTATTACCCTTGCCTTTTTAAATACTGAAACCATCTATGGATATGTGTTTTTCGGCATTGGTTTTATAGCTGGCGCTGGTGCTGTATATCTTTTATTTAAAGGTATAAACACCATTATGAAATCTATCTTCTAGGATTTCTAGGCCAAGGTCCTGGTTAAGACCTATTTTCTTTAATTATTTTGTACTTATATGCCCATTTAGGTTGGACATACTTTAACGCGTTATAGTTTGTAATCTATTTTGAGTAGTATCTACATGTGACACTAGTTACAATAATTACTTGAGTTTATTGCAAAAAAAAGATCCAATCAACTAAATGATTGGATCTTAAAGAAGGCGGCGACCTACTCTCCCACGAGTGCAGTACCATCGGCGCAAACGGGCTTAACTTCTCTGTTCGGAAAGGTAAGAGGTGAGCCCCGTCGCTATAACCACCTTAGTTTTATGACGTAACTGTTTAAAACAGTATGGTCACCCTACTAGCCGTAGGGAAATAACATAACATATCAATATAAGAATAGGAAAATAGCAGTTAAAGCTTGAATAAATATTTAAAGCAAAGAGTTAGCTTTCCTACTCACCCGAGGGTAAGTAGGAAAACGGCGTACATAAGCTTATGGGTTATTAGTATCACTCGGCTACAGACATTACTGCCCTTACACCTATGACCTATCAACGTGGTAGTCTCCCACGACCCTTTAAAGAAATCTCATCTTGTGGTAGGTTTCGCGCTTATATGCTTTCAGCGCTTATCCCTTCCCGACGTAGCTACCCAGC
>CAJXUG010000113.1:0-6685 GCA_913060785.1 uncultured Flavobacteriaceae bacterium
AAAAAATAATTTGATGCTAAAAATAATTTTAGTAGCCTTAAAAAAGGGCCTATTTTTGTGATGCATAAAATCTATATTTCATGAATATATTAGTCTTAGGATCTGGAGGGAGAGAACATACTTTTGCCTATCAATTAGCAAAAAGTGAGCGTTGTAAAAATCTTTTTGTAGCCCCTGGTAATGCAGGAACTGCAACAATTGCAACAAACATTAACCTATCTGTTACAGATTTTGCAGCCATAGAGCAATGTGTTCTAGAAAAGGCTATTGACATGGTGGTTGTAGGCCCAGAAGACCCACTTGTGCAGGGTATTGTAGATTATTTTGCTAGCACCCCTGGGTTACAAGAGGTTCAAATTATTGGTCCTTCACAAAAAGGAGCTTTGCTAGAAGGAAGTAAAGAGCGTGCTAAAGAATTTATGATGGCCCACAACATTCCAACGGCAGGGTATGCAAGTTTTACTCCACAAACATTAGCCGCAGGAAAACAGTTTCTAGAAACCCTAAAAGCGCCCTATGTATTAAAAGCAGATGGGCTAGCTGCCGGAAAAGGTGTTTTAATTATTCAAGATCTTGATCAGGCTAAAGCCTCTTTGGAAGAAATGTTGGCGGGGCAATTTGGCGCAGCCAGTAATACGGTTGTTATTGAAGAATTTTTGGACGGGATAGAACTAAGTGTTTTTGTGCTCACAGATGGTAAAAACTACAAAGTATTGCCTACTGCCAAAGATTATAAACGCATTGGTGAGGGAGACAAAGGATTAAATACAGGAGGTATGGGAGCCATTTCTCCAGTGCCTTTTGCAGATGATGTGCTCATGCAAAAAATTGAGCAGCGCATTGTAATACCAACCGTGGAAGGCCTGCAAAAAGAGAATATAGACTACAAGGGCTTTGTGTTTATCGGCTTAATAAAAGTAGGTGATGAGCCTTTTGTGATAGAATACAATGTACGTATGGGAGATCCAGAAACCGAGGTTGTTTTACCAAGAATTAAAACAGATTTGGTAGCTGTATTTGAAGCCACCTATAAGCAAACCCTAGATAACTTACATTTTGAAATAGACACTAGAGCTGCCGCAACTGTTATGTTGGTCTCTGGAGGGTATCCTGAAGCTTATGAAAAAGGAGCGGTAATTTCTGGTCTTGAAGATGTTTCAGACTCTTTATTATTTCATGCAGGAACTGCCTTAAAAGATGGTGCTGTTGTTACCAGTGGAGGACGTGTTATTGCCGTTACATCAATAGATGCAGACTATAAAAAAGCCATAAAAAAATCCTACCAAAACATAGAAAAACTATCTTTTAACAGGATGAATTTCAGAACCGATATTGGTTTTGACTTATAACAAAGTACTTGGAGTGTTAATTGTCTCCTCCAAGATATGAGTGAGATGTAGAAGAGGTGTCTTCTTCATTGTTGTCATTAAATTTCTTTAACTGCAGCATCCAGTATACAAATGCAACAGAACCAATAAGCATAAAAAACCAGTTCATAATGTTTGCCGCAGGCCAGTTTTCAAGCTCTAAAGCCCTTAATGCGTTAAAAGGAGCAAATAAAACTTCTTCTGTAAACTCCTGAATTGCGTAGAAAATATCTCTTAAAGCCATATCTTTATATTTATTTCGCAAAAGTATAAAATACCCCATATGCTCACAAGCTTTTTCGGTAAATCTAGACCTATAAATTATATACTACTTAGTCTGGGTGTAATAATAGGCTATTTTTTTAGGCTTCTAATGGTCCCTAAACTATCACTAAGCCCTGACTCTATAACTACTCAAGGGGTTGTTGTTTTTTTAATGGTCTTTGCGGTTTTATTGTTGGATTTTATTATTAGAAAAAATAATGTCACCAAAAACAACAACTTTGTCATTCTACTATTTGTACTTTTTGTATTACTAGTTCCTCAGGTGTACAATGCCCCGAAGCTCATTTTAGCAAACATTTTTGTGCTATTAGCCACAAGAAGAATTTTGAGTTTAACCACTGAAAAAAATACCGTGAAAAAAATATTTGATGCCACTATGTACATTACCTTGGCGTCTTTTTGCTACGGATGGGCAATCTTATTTTTTGTGGTGCTATACCCCGCAATTATTAATAAAACTAAATTTAATATTACATATGTGTTCATCCCTATTGTTGGATTCTTAGGCATCACAAGTATTGCCGTGGCATATCAATTTATTGTTACAGATTCTTACTCTTGGCTTTATCACTGGATCCCTGAGAGAGATTTTGACCTGAGTGCTTATAGTGACACAAAACTCTTGATTACAACAGTTTTATTGCTAGGGTTGTTACTTTGGATGGGTATAGTTCGACTCTCAAGACTAGCCTCTTTATCAAAAAAAGAAAGGCCCTCTGCCATTACCATATTGCTTATTGCAATTATTAGTGTGGGTATAGTCTTGGCCAAAACACAAAAAAATGGAAGTGAGCTATTTTTCCTTTTTGCCCCTATAGCGGCCATTACCTCAAACTATATAGAGTCTGGAACATCAAAAACTCGCCGAGTGTTCAGTGAGGTGTTTTTATGGTCTTTATTTGTGCTAGTGCTAGTTTTACCTTTGATATGATAGGTAGTGCTATTTTCTAGGTTCTGCCGGTAAAACCCTATATAATTGCTCCTATGCTATGAAAAATTTATGATACCTTTGTAGTCTAGACACTAACACTTTATACCATAATACTCATGAATTTTAGCGAGATTGCAAACACCGTTTTTAAACAAGTGATAGACACCTATCACATCATAAACACTGTAGACCAACCTTTTACAAATAGCTTTACCAAAGAGACTCATTTACTGGAGCACTTGTTGTATCGTAAATGCTGGATTGATACTGTTCAATGGCATTACGAAGATATCATTCGTGATCCGCAAATTGATCCTGTTGCTGCTTTGACCTTAAAGCGTAAAATTGATGCAAGTAATCAAGACCGTACAGATATGGTAGAATACATAGACAGCTACTTCTTGGACACAAACAAAGACATAGAAACTAGTCCAAATGCAACTATCAACACAGAAAGCCCTGCATGGGGAGTAGATAGATTGTCTATTTTGGCCTTAAAAGTATATCATATGCACCAAGAAGCTACGCGCGCCGATGCCTCACAGACCCACCGAGATGGGTGTCAGGCAAAACTAGATATCTTGTTAGAACAGCGCGTTGACCTTAGCGATGCCATTGACCAATTACTACATGATATCAAGACAGGAGACAAGTACATGAAGGTATACAAGCAAATGAAAATGTATAATGATGATGAGCTAAACCCAGTATTGAGAGGGCAAAAATAATCCCTTTTTTACCTAAGTTAATTATATTGAAAACCGCAGCACACATTCTGGTAATACGTCTTTCGGCCATGGGAGATGTGGCCATGTTGGTTCCTGTTTTGCGGGTACTTACAGCAACATACCCAAAGCTCAACATCACTGTTGTTACCAAAGGTTTTTTAGCCCCATTATTTGAAGACCTTAAAAACGTGGCGGTTTTACCTGCAGATGTTAAGGGTGCCCACAAAGGGTTTTTAGGTTTGTTTCAATTAGCCAAAGACGCAAAAGGATTAGGTGTTACCTGTGTTGCAGACACTCATAATGTTTTAAGATCTAAAATAGTTAGGTCCTTGTTATGGCTTCAAGCAATAAAAACGGCAAGCATAGATAAAGCAAGGGGCGAGAAAAAACAACTTATACAGGCCAAAGGTGGCGAGCTACAACCTCTTAAAAAAACCCATGAGCGCTATGCAGATGTTTTTGCTAAACTAGGCTACCCTGTAGATGTAACAAAACACCAATTTCCTGTAAGAAAAGTAATTTCTGCAAAGACACAAGAGATCATAGGCCTTAGTTCTAAAAAGTTTATTGGCGTGGCGCCTTTTGCCGCTCATAGAGGTAAAATGTATCCGCTACAGCTTATCAAACAGGTGATAGCGCAATTAAGTAACACTGGAGACTATGCTATTTTTTTATTTGGAGGTGGTGCTACAGAAACAGCAAAACTAGACAAACTTGCTGGAGATTTTAAAGGGGTTACAAACATGGCGGGAAAACTATCCTTTACCCAAGAACTAGAGCTCATATCAAACCTAGATGTCATGCTAGCTATGGATAGTGGGAACGGTCATCTTGCTGCTTTATATGATATTCCGGTACTTACCATATGGGGAGTTACGCATCCTTTTTTAGGTTTTGCGCCATTTAACCAGCCCAATGAAAACCAACTCCTTGCAGATAGAACAAAATACCCTTTGGTGCCAACCTCAGTGTATGGAAACACCTATCCTGATGGATACCAAAAGGCCATAGAAACGATCTCTCCTAGCGCAATTGTTGAAAAAGTACTGTCTGTATTAACGTAAATCGCTACTAGATATCATCATAATCCAATACCACCGTTGGGGTAACTGGATGTGCTTGACAGGTAAGCACAAGCCCTTCTGCAACCTCACTATCTGTTAAAATTTGGTTTTGGCGCATCTCTACTTTACCCTGGGTTACTCTTCCTATACAAGAGCTGCAAATACCTCCTTGACAAGAATATGGAGCGTCCAGTTGTTTTTCTAAAGCCGCCTCTAGAATTGTTTTATTTTGCGCCATGGTAAAGGTATCTGTAACTTGGTCAACGGTAATAGAGATTTTTGTAGTGCCATCTTGCACCGCCTCTGGCACTGCTGCCTGGGTTGTTGTAAACAGTTCGAAATGGATCTGCGGTTTTGAAACTCCAGATGCTACAAGTGTATTAGAAACTTCATCAATCATGGCCTCTGGGCCACATACATAAAAGTCTTCAAAAGAAGTTTGTTTGTATTTGTTAGCTAGGTAATAGCTTACAACGTTTTTATCAATACGCCCGCGAGCTGCATTGGTTTCTTGAGAGCGGCTATAAATATATTCTACAAAGAATCGTTCTGGAAACTGCGCCCTTAATTGCTCTATAGCGTCATAAAACATAGCTTCTTGCTTGGTTTGATTTCCGTAGACCAATAAAAAAGTGCTGTTAGACTCCTGCTCTAGGGCTGTTTGAGCAATGGAGAGAATTGGGGTAATACCACTACCTGCGGCAAAGGCGGCAATATGATGCGCCTCTTGCGAGCTGGGGTTAAGGGTAAATGTTCCTTGTGGAGGCATCACATCTATGGTGTCGCCAACTGCTAATTGCTCATTGGCATAGACAGAAAATGTACCATTCACTACTTTTTTAATACCTACTGTAAGCAGCCCACTTGAAGGAGCGCTGCAAATAGAATAGGCGCGCCTTACCAGCTCACCGTTTATGGTGTGGTTTAATGTAATATATTGTCCTGCAATAAAACTAAAAATAGTTTTAAGCGCCTGAGGAACTTCAAAAGTAACTGCTACAGAGGTAGGGGTTACTTGTTTTATTTCTGATATTTTTAAGGCATGAAAATCGCTCATATAATTCAATTTTTTTTACAAAAGTAATCAAGTCTGTTTCCTAAACCGACTTAATATTGTGTTAAATAACCCCTAGAACACTTACAAAGCAAGTGGCAGGTACTTTTTACGGTACTTGATAATTAGGGCAACGGCTCTCCAGCCTACCCAAACAATTATTGCTGCCCAAATACCTATAAGGCCCCAACCCATGTAGTTTGAGAGTAAAAGCACAGGAATAAAACCTAAAAAGGTAGACCCTAACAATACATTTCTTAAATAAGCCATTTCGCCCAGGCCTTTAAAAATTGCATCTAGTGTAAAGGCTATGGCGTTAAAGGGCAAACAAATTAAAACCATAAAAAACATCCCTGTAAATAGACTAAGCACTAAAGGGTCTTTATTAAAAATGAGCCCCACATAGTTGTAACAAAGCACCCCGGCTAAAATTAAAACTATGGCTACAACGGTATTATAGGCAGTAACTCTTTGGGTTAACTTCCATAGAGATGTATAGTTTTTTGCTCCAAGTAGCCTACCTCCTAAAATATTTCCGGCAGCGCCGTAGCCGTCTAGAAAAAAGGCTGTAAACAACCAGACATTCATGGCAATGGTGTGCACGGCAACATACTCTTTGCCGAGCCCTGCAGCCTCTCTTGTGGAGAGTATAAGAGCAACGTTTAAGGCTATAGAGCGTAAAAATAAATTAGCGCACATAGTTACAAGGCGCTTGATTTGCGGGTGTAATGGAAACTCCAGGCGTAAAGACACCTGGGTTTTTTTTAATACCAGTAGTAAAGATAGTAGCGCCATTACTCCTTGAGCCACTAAACTTGCCCAAGCTGCACCAACAACGCCCATAGGAGCTACAAAACCATCTAAACCATATACAAGTAAAAAATCAAGCCCAATATTTACCCCTGCACCAATGGCTGCAATTATCATAGGCCAAAAAGTGTTTTGCAGTCCTCTAAAGAGTCCGAAAACAGCAAAGGTGAATAGCGTTAAAGGAAAGCCCCAAACCCTAATATTATAATAGGCTATACTTAGGTCTAAAATCACACCCTTTGCATTGAGCAAGGTGAAAATTTCTTCCACAAAAAAATAGGTTGAGCCCAACACCACTAGACTCAATAAAACATTAAAAAAAATAGCCTGGGCTGGAAAACTCCTTAAATCTGCAAGGGTTCCTGCGCCTACGTTTTGAGATACAATGGCGCTAATGGCGCTTCGGGTTTGAGCTAAAATCCAGATAAGCGCAGATAAAAATACGC
>CAJXUG010000114.1:0-6624 GCA_913060785.1 uncultured Flavobacteriaceae bacterium
TGGGCTCGGAGATGTGTATAAGAGACAGATATAATAATGTAACGATGGTATCAGTAAAATCTATACTAAAGCACCAAACAAATTATATGCTAAGCAACACTCCACCAAAGCAACTGTTTAGAACGAATTTAATACATGATACTTTTTCAATAAATATAGTACATTAGCTATATTTGATGAAAATATAAAACACCTCGAAATGCTAAAAAAACACCTGCTTAATTTTGATATTGTCTTAGCCTCTGGTTCCCCGAGAAGACAGCATTTTTTCAAGGAATTAGATATAGATTTTAAAATAGATGTTCGAGAAATCAAAGAGATATTTCCGTCGCATCTAAAAGCCCAAGAAATCACAAATTACTTAGCGCAATTAAAAGCCACCGCCTTTAAGGATATTAAAGAAAATCAAATTGTAATTACCAGTGACACTATTGTATGGAAAGACAATCGCGCCATCGGTAAACCAAAAGACAAGCAAGATGCAATAAACATGCTCCAAGGTTTAAGCGGTGAAACCCACAGTGTGTTCACTTCTGTATGTTTTACCACTAAAGATAGCCAACAAACTGTTTATGATTGCACAAAGGTGCAGTTTAAAGAACTCACAATTAATGAGATTGAGTATTACCTAGAAACATGTAAACCCTATGACAAAGCTGGCAGTTACGGCATACAAGACTGGCTTGGGTATATTGGAATAGAAAAGATTGAAGGATGTTTTTTTAATGTCATGGGGCTACCCACAAGACTTGTGTACCAGACCTTACTAGAAATAGTAAACTCAAAATAGCATTGTTTTAAAAAAGAGTTAAAACTGCTAAGCCATCATATTATTGGGAGGCCTTTGTATCAAAAGCAAAACCTTCTACCATATGAAAAAAACCATTTTTGTGATAAAAATCTGTTTCTTTTACAACTGCAGTGTTTCCTTTACTATCTGAAATGGTTAACGCTCCTTCTTTTTTTGTTACAGCTAGTTTTTCACCCTCAAGTGTTATAAAATAGGCCCTACCCCCGGAGGTAGAAATTGCCTTTTCTATAGCATTTTTATCTACTCTACCTGGAATGGTATGAAACTTTACTAATTGTGTAATTTTTTGATCATCTGCTAATAGTGCCTTGCGGGTATCTTCTTTTAGTGCCATAAAAGAGGCATCATTGGCAACAAAAACAGTAACCATTTCTTGACTAGATAACTGGCTGCTCAAAAATTCGTCTTCTAAAATAGTAGCCATAAAAGAGAATGATGTGCTTTGTGCTAAATTTTCTTGTAGGGTTTTATCTGAAGTGAAAGTAGTTCCTTGCCAGTCTTTTGTGATGGTACTGGTACTTATGCTTTTATATTTTTGAGCGCTAGCAACTATAGATAATCCTATAAATGCAATGCAAAGAATGTGTTTGAAATTCATGGTACTATTTTTTTTTTAAAGATACGTAATACAAACTTTGTTACATAACGCTTAAAAAACAAGAATATTAAAAACATGACATTAAAAAAGTGATTTGACTTGTAATTTAAATATTAGATAGTACTTTTAAAATAAATAGGACAACACATGAATAAAGATCAAAAAACAATACGAATATACACAGGGCCAATCATGATAGCAAACGGCCTTATTGCAAGACTAAACGAAGAAGGAATTTCTCCCATCGTAAAAGATGATCATCATAGCGGTATCACAGGTGGGTTTTCTACAGGGGTTCCTAACCAAGTGCGTCTGTTTATAAGAAATGAACAGCTCGACACAGCAAAAAAAATGATTAATGAATACTTCACAGAGGTAGGAGAACCTTTGCTTTAATGAATCTCTCTTTGGAAATACAATCCTTTAACAGCAAGTATGCTCAAGCTTTTTATGACCTTAACTTGCAGTGGCTAGAAACCTATTTTTATGTGGAGCCTTATGACAGAGAGGTTTTAAGTAAACCCATGGAGCATATTATACATCCAGGTGGAGAAATTTTCTTTAGTACCCAAAACAATACCGCCATTGGCACTGTAGCTTTAATAAAGAGAGGCGATGGTATTTTTGAGCTTACAAAAATGGCAATAGCGCCATCGCAACAAGGAAAAAATCTTGGCCAACAGCTCTTGCAATACTGCATTGGTTTTGCCAAAGAAAACAACTTCAAACAACTCTATCTTTACTCAAACACAAAGTTAGAAAACGCAATCCATATCTACCTAAAGTATGGTTTTGTAGAAATAGCTTTACCAAAAAATAATCCTTACAAACGTAGTAATATAAAGATGGTATATCCCTTGTAACAAAACACGATCAAAAGAGAAATTCTAGCATAAAACTTAGTACTGATCAATAAAAACATATAAAACTAAAAGTCCTTTAATAGAAATTAAAGGACTTTTAGTTTATAAAAATTGAATATTACTGCTTAACTAATTGTTTTACTACAATACCATTTTGGGTGGTAATTTTAACTAAATAGGCTGCACTTTTTAGACTAGTAATGTCAACTCTTTGAGTTAAGGCGTTAGACTTTCTTAATATCACTTTACGCCCTAGCACATCAAAAACCTCAATACTTTTGAGCATAGATTTTGGAGACACAACAGTAAAACCAGTACTTGCAGGGTTTGGGAATAAGACAATGCTATCAATAGCGATATCTGAATCTCCTAACTGATTTTGATCTATAAACTGTAGCGTAAACCTAGCATTAAATGTTCCTTTATCACTACTAAAAGTATAATCTCTATCTGAAATATTTGTCACTATGCCTGTATAATTATCTTTTAAATACACGGTAGCTGCCGAGATTTGTGCCCCTTCCAAGTTGTCTATACTAATTGTATACAAAGACGCTACAGCGTCAATCTGTGAGGAGAACCCCAACAAGACTTCTTTATCTTCAGAGAATAACTCACGGCCTTGTATTGCTAGGGTTTCACTACCATTTGGCAAGTGAGAGTAAATAGATACCGGCACCCCAACTCTTTTACTATCATACTTTGGATCGAAACCAGAAGTTGCATTATTTGTAAAACCTATTAAAGTAGTGCTGTGTAAATCATACTCATTACTCTGTAAAGACAACCAGATACGATCTGTACCCTGAGGTATTCTTAGGGTATTATTATTTTCGGTTCTCATAGAATTTGTAAACACAATGTTCTGCCCTGTTGCTGAAGTAGCCCCATTATTCTTGACTCCGAATCCTTGTCCTGAGGAAATAGTCCCTCCAAAACTTGCACCACTTCCTGTTGACGCAGGGTTAAATCCAGTTGCGTTAAATATAGAAATATCTGCCATGTTGTAATTTGTAATATCAGACCCTGGAAATGTTGCAGATGTTGCCGTGTTGTGTTCCCAAAAATACAACTCATCAACTGCATCGTTAGCTAACAAAAAATCATTTGCAAGTATGCCAGAGGCATATGGATTTGACAATACATTAGGACTTGCATTTTTATTATCAGAAGCGGTTCCGGTTCCAGTTCCTGTCGTGTTGTAATCCAGAGCATAGGTGATCATACCACTATTTAAAGTACCATCACTATATCTTAAATTATATTGTTGATTTCCATCTGTTTGGGATGCCTGTGGCTTTACATAGTATCCAGTACCAGGAACAAAATCTGAAGAATAGACAGAATAATCATTGCTATCTTCATCAATAAAGTTTGTACCATCTGCAAACAAAGCTTGAATACCTGGATGAGGCCTAAAGGCCAAGGTATTATGGCTAAATTTTCTAAATATTGGAGTATCTACACCTTGCGGAACACCAGTGGTCATTGGAGTACCCAAAACCATAAAGTCTTGAGGCATTAATGTTGGGGTTGTTATATTAACATTAATTACACCATTGTTTGTTACCACAGCATCCTCAGAAACCTGAACAACACTACCTTGATGCTCAACAATTAAAGAACCATCAACTTTAATATTTCCCTCAACCTTAAGGTATTCGCCTGCTCCAATTGTTAGAGTTACTGCCTCGGCAATTTCACAACTACAAGCATCAATATCTCCTGAAGATGTATCATAATTAGTGTTAAAAACCGCCATTTTTGTGGCAGATGGTTCACCATTGTCCCATGATCCATTAAAGGATGTTGTATCACCAACCACCGTTACTGTTGCTGTACAGGAAGTTACACTTCCGTTACCATCATCAGCAGTTATTGTAATCAAATTCTCACCTATGTCTTTACAAGTAAAGGCATCTTTATCTAAAGAGAAGGATACTGCATTTCCACAATTATCGGGAAATATGCTGTCGGGAATAAAAGCAACATAATCATTTGTTGCACCCCACGAAACATTGTTTCTTCCAAAAACAGATACTGCCGCTGAACCAGAAGCACTTTCAATACCTTGTGTTCTTGCAGCACCATCGTTATCTGCCTTAGTTGTATGAATTTCAATTTTGTTAGACCCCTCAAAAAGTTGAACCTGGAAGGTAACCTCGAAAGCAGATGGAGGAGAATTTGTCCAAGTTGGCACATCTATAAAATCTACTATAAATCTTCTATTGGGCGCTGTGCCTACAACATCATATTTAATTGTTCCGCTTATGTTTGGACTTAAATCATCCCAAACACCTGCAATTATTGCATTAGGAGCTCCAGCACCGGGCAAAGAGGTGGGGGTATATGAGGAAACGCCTGAAGTACCACTATTATCGAAAGATATGAATCCATTTGAAGCTATATACAACGCTGTGTATTGAGTTTCATAAAAAGTAAATGGAAATCCTATATCAATGGAAGAAGAGGCACTATCATCACCTAATGAAACAGTAGTTCCAGTTATGCTCTGTGGATTAAAAGTTCCTGTTTGATTAAGTGTATAAATTGAAGTGTCTGACACTAAGTTGGAGATAAGATCTTCAGAAATTATAGATGCATTTCCGCCTTGGTCAAGGGTTACAGTGTAACTTTGACATGTTAGGTCTATAGCACCATCTGAAAGGCTTATGGTATCAGTAGCTATGCTTGTAACATCTCCACAGGATAAAGTATAAGTCACTGTGTAATCAGTAACAGCAAGACCGGTTGGGTCAAAAGTGAATGAGGTACCATTTCCATCATCAGTTACACCCTCACCGCTGTATACACCACCAGGATATGTTCCGCCAGAGATAACTAACGAATTGCTTCCACAAGCTGAAGTTTCACTTAAAGAAAGAGAAGCTTGATACGCATCTCCAACACCAACTGCATGCCATGCATTGACAACAGATACAAATTCTTGTGAACAATACCCGTATAAATCTGCAGTAGCTTGCATTGAGGCAACTCTAGCAGCAGCAAAATTTGAGGAAGATGTTAAATACACATCTAAGGTTCTGTAAGATATCAAAGCAGATTTTGAAATACCAATTTCTGTAACATCAAAAGCATCACCATTATCATTTGTTCCGCTACCACCAGTTGAGATTAAATAAAACCAATAATTTAAAACTCCACTATTATAATGCACGCCTCCATTATCTGAACAGCCAACACATGTATTAGCCCAATAGGAGCCTTGATAGGTGTCTGGTTGTCCTTGAGAATTAGGATTGCTCATTGAACGTAGTGGCCCGGTAATACCAATTTCCTCACCTATATCCCAGATTTCTGCATTAGGATTTGTATCATTCCCATTTCCTTTTACTGCAAACTCTACAGCAGCTCCCCAAATATCTGAGAAACCTTCATTAAGACCTCCAGATTCACCTTGATATACAAGGTTTGCAGAATATTGTGTAACTCCGTGACCCAGTTCATGTGCAGCAACATCTAATGAGGTTAGTGGCGTAAAATAAGTGCCACCATCTCCATAAGACATCGTATTTAAAAACCAAAAAGCATTATCATAATTTGTATCAACATGCACATAACTTCTCAACTCAGAACCTGCAGCATCATAACTATCTCTTCCGTGAACATTATTAAAGTAATCATAACATTGTATCATGCCCCAGTGAGCATCCAAGGCAGCATTATCTTTTGCCGCATTATCATACTCTTGAGAGGTCCAAGTATTATCGTTGTCTGAAAACTCTGTGTAGTTTGTTATGTATGGTAGAGAGTTTCCAACTGGAGCTAAATTATTTGCATTTCTAGTAAAAACATTTCTAGTGTCATCGTTTAAAGTATAAGTTCCGTTCAACTCAGCTCTTGTTTCAAAATTTTGATTTCCACTATAACGAGTATCACCACTTCCTGTGGCCAGAAAATTTGATTCAGCAGATTCTTCTAGGTCCAAACAATAGGTTTCTTTTGTGTCAGCCTCTGTTAACACTGTTCCGTTAGCTCCTAAATTATTAGCATGCTTTATTTTATCATCAAAGAGTAATATTTCACCAGTTGTAGCATCAACATAATACTCACCACCGCCAAATGGAGTAATACTGTAGATTTCAAATTTATAGACCAATTTGTAGGTTCCTTTATTGTAAACTGGTGGTAATATCATTAATTCACCAACCGGTTTTTCATAACCAAGCTCATTACTTGCGGCTTGATCCTCCCAAAGATATGAAGATGCTCCAATATTTTGTTGAGCAATCACTAAAGCTTGCGCTGCAGACAAGGAAGCATTGGTGTTAAATTTTTCTGGAATAGAAGAGTATCCAGAAGAAAGAGACTCTACCTGTCTCTTATACACA
>CAJXUG010000115.1:0-6564 GCA_913060785.1 uncultured Flavobacteriaceae bacterium
TACACTATCCTCTTCGTCGGCAGCGTCAGATGTGTATAAGAGACAGATATTAATTAACCAAACTTTAATATTATGAAAAAAGTATTACTATTTGCTGCATTTGCAGCGTTCGCAATGACAAGTGTAAATGCACAAGACGAAGATTCTAGTGGATTTGCAAAATCTGACATCTTTATGACAGGTACAGTAGGTTTCAACAGTGCTTCTGCTGGAGATGTTGACACTAGTTCTTTTGATGTATCTCCATCTATTGGATACATGATGACTGATAACTTAGCTATTGGTGCATCTTTATCTTTTGGAAGCATGGATGATGGATCTGATGTTGACATGTCTTCAACTGGATTTGGTGTTGGTGCAACATATTTTATGGCTCCAACTAGCAAGTTTTCTATGAATGTAAGTGCTGGATTAAATTACAGAACTGATTCTATAGGTGATATTGATGTAAATACATTATCATTTGCAGTATCTCCAGGATTTAACTACTGGATCGCTGATTCTTGGGGATTAGTTGCTAACATCGCTGCTCTTTCATACACTAGCTCAGAAGCTGATGTTGACGGTGCTGAGGCAGTAACTGGATTCGGATTAAACTTAGATTTATCTGATATTAACTTTGGAATGGTTTACAAGTTCTAATTTGTAACTAAACTATATTTTTAAAACCCGGAGCTAAGCTCCGGGTTTTTTTGTGTTTTTTTTTAAGAGGTGGAAATACAATTAACTCTCTTTTAGGCAATTATTTAACATAGTACACTGAAAAAAAAGATGTATTTTTATATTTGTTTAAAAAAGTGAGTGTTTACATTAAACAAAAAACTATGATCGGTAAAAAAACGTTTTTCTTCATGTCTTTTCTAATTTGCAGTTTAACAATAACTGCTCAACAGATAACTACACAACTACACAACACAAATAGCTCACCTACATTAGTTTTAACGCCAAAAAGCTTTCATGTCTCACAACCTGTTAGAGACATGCCTGTTTGTGATGACCTTTCAACCTTTGATGGTTTTATAGTCCCAAAAGATGGTCACAACACATCGGCTACTATGAGTGAAAAGAGAACAAGAAAACTCAATCACTTAAAGTCTGCGGGTAAAAGCAGTACACAAACAGACCCCCTCTTATCTACTTCCTACCAGGCGTTACATGAAACCCAAACAAGAGCCCCTCTTACTTCTTTTGAAGGTATTGGTGCTAATGTAAGCCCTCCAGATCCATCAATGGCAGTGGGGCCAAACCACATTGTAACTATGGAAAACGGTGTATGGGCTGTGTATGATAAAAATGGAACTATAGCTTCTTCATTTCCAAAACCATTAAATCAACCCTTATCTGGCCCCAACCATGCAAACAATGCTGGAGACCCAGTTGTAATGTATGATAGAGAAGCCGATAGATGGTTTATTTCTCAGTTTCAATTATCAAGTGCTAATGTTTTTTTAATTGGTATTTCTGTGACACCAGATCCAACTGGAGCTTACTATGTGTATGAATATGAATTAGGAGCAGGAAATGATTATCCTCACTACGGCGTATGGGGAGACTCCTACGTTACTGCAGGAAATTTTTCAGGGGCTCAAAAAGTATATACTTTTAATAGAACAAAAATGCTAGCCGGAGACAACACTGCAGAAATTGCTGGTTTTTCTCCAGCTAGTTTAGGAGCTTCTGGCTTTGCAGCGCCAATACCTGTTCACAGCGAAGCGGCGGGTGCTGCTACTGGAGACATTAAAATAGTGTATTATCAAGATGATGCATTTTCTGGGGTAAGCTCAGACCACATTGGTATGTGGAATATTGATATGAATTGGAGTGATATTAATAACTCTTCTATTTCAGGAAAGATAGAAATACCAACAGCCGCGTTTGATGCTGCAATTGCTGGTGGGTTTGCAAACCTTCAACAACCAGGAACATCACAACGCATCGACGCCATAGTAGGGGCTGTAATGAATATGAGCCACTGGTATAAATTTGATACCTATGAATCTATTTTACTTAACTGGGTTGTTGAAATAACAAATGGCTCTCAAGTTTCAGGAATTAGATGGGTAGAACTCCGAAGCACAAACAATGGCGGATCGTGGAGCGTGTATCAAGAAGGAACCTTTACAGATCCAACGGGTAATGATTCTGTATTTATGGGCTGTATTGCCATGGACAAACAAGGAAATATTGGTCTTGGATACACAAAAACTGGCGCTAGTACTTATCCCTCTCTCTATTATACAGGAAGAATGGCTAATGACCCTCTTGGAACCATGACTGTTGCAGAAGATTTAGTAATAGCTGGAACACACTCTGTAACAAATAACGATAGATATGGAGATTATGGACAGGGAGTCAGAGACCCTAGTGATGATTTAACATTCTGGGTAACCTCTGAATATTCAGGATCTCAAGGCGCAACAAACTGTTGCAACGGTGATAGAAAAGTACGAGTATACTCTTTTAAATTAGGTACAGATTATGATGATGATGTAGCCATTACAGCTATCACCAATCCTGTTTCTGGGGCTGGGCTTAGTAGTACGCAAAGTGTAACAGTAACCATTGCCAATACTGGGTTAAACACACAATCAAACATACCTGTAACTCTAAGTTTAGATGGCACCCAGGTTGCCTCTGAGGTGTTTACTGGAAGTATTTCAGGAGGGAGTTCTAGTAGTTATACTTTTTTACAAACTATAGATGTATCTATCGATAACCAACAATATGCAATACAGGCCTGTACCAATCTATCTGGTGACCAGGCCACATCTAATGATTGTGTCACATCCAATATTAGTACCCAAACATGCTCTATATGCCCCTCTGAGGGAACTACTGAGTTTGATACCAGTACCACAAGAGTGATTTTTAACACTATAGATAATGCCACCGGTAAACCCTCAGGGTATAGTGATTATTCAAACATAAGTACCACTATTGAAAGAGATGCAAGCTATGACATCTCAGTACAAGTAAACACAGATGGCCCATATACAAATGCTACTATGGTTTGGATAGATTGGAATCAAAACTGTGATTTTAATGATGCAGGTGAAGAATATACTCTTGGAACCGCAACTGATGAAGTAGATGGCGAAACATCAAATAGCCCTTTATCAATTTTAATTCCATCAGATGCTTCATTAGGGCAAACAGTAATGAGAGTATCTACTCAGTATTATGCATATCCTACTTCATGCCAACAAAGCTTTGACGGTGAGGTAGAAGATTACACCCTAAATGTAATTGATTCTAGCCTCGCCTGTAACGGACTCTCTACCACATGGAATGGTTCTAGCTGGTCTAACGGAATACCAGATGCTGACACTTTCGTAATAATAGACGGCACCTATAATACGGGGGCCGCAGATACTGGCTCTTTTGATGCTTGTGCATTGCAGGTTGATGCAGCATTAACCGTTGCAGGTGACACCTACATTAATATAGATGGTGATATAACAATTAACGCTACAGGGTCTCTTACCGTTGCTCACACAGGTAGTGTGGTGCAAGTGCAAGATGCTGCTGTGGTAACTAATAATGGTGCTATCTCTGTACTAGTAGATACACCAACTCTAGATATTCTTGACTTTATGGTTATGGGTAGCCCAATGAGCGCAGAAACTCGTGAGAGTGTATGGGCATCTGCTTGGAATGTGCAAGACCATACTACTGCAAACTTTAATAGTATTGCAGGGGTTACAGGTTTCAACTTCTTAGATGCAGAGCTTGATGACTGGAACTTATATGTAACAGGTACTCTAGACGCAGGTGAAGGATTCTTAGTACGCCCACAAGCATCTCTTAACGGAGCTGGTGGTGTCTTTAACTATGACTTTAACACAGGAACCTTAAACACGGGTGTTATTACACAACCCCTAGGGTTTAATGTTACAGAACTAGAAAGCCCTAACATGCTATCTAACCCGTATGCTTCTGCTATTGATGCAGATGCATTCTTAACGGCAAATCCAGAAATAAATGGATTGTATTTATGGGAGCACAACCTAGCCCCTAGTTCAACATATCCTGGAGCAAATACCGTAGGGAACAACTACAGTATGGATGACGTATCATTTTATAATGCATTGGGGGGTGTTGCTGCAGCATCTGATGTGGCTGGAACAAATACTCCAAATGGTGTACTATCTACCGGTCAAGGTTTTGGTGTGTTTGCAACAGCAGCTGGCACAGCAACCTTTAACAATGCTATGAGATTAACCTCTGGTAATACTACACTTAGAAATAATCCTATAGCTAAAGACAGACTTTGGTTACAAGTTACAAGTACAATGTATAACGCTTCTGGAAATACCTTAGTAGGATTCTTAGAAGACGCTACAGCAGGTATTGATACTAATTATGATAATGGACGTATTGCTTCTGTAGTTTCTCTTTACTCTCACATTGAGGGTAGTGATAGAGGATACTCTGTACAGGGTAGAGAAGCTTTTGATAACGGGATGACCGTAGCACTAGGATTCTCATCTATTATAGAAGAGGTTACTTCTTACAAAATTTCTTTATCAGATTTTGACGGAGAAGCTTGGTTAGATGCTACACCGTATCTTGTAGATAACCAAACTGGAGTAGTTACAAACCTAATGGAAGACATCTACAACTTTACAAGTGATATGGGTGAGTTCAATGATAGATTTGAAATAATTTTCCAAGACAGATCACTAGGATCTCAAGAATCACTAGCATCTAGTATAGCTATGTATCCAAACCCTGCAAGTGATGTGGTAACAATCGCATCACCTACTGCAGCTATAACAATGGTAGCGGTAAGAGATATAAGAGGAAGATTGATTCTCAACAAAGCAGTAACAAGTCAAAATGTAACAACAATAAATGTTGCTTCACTTGATAGCGCTTTATACCTAGTAACAATCACCACAGACAGTGGTAGTATTACTAGTAGATTGATTATCGAATAATTTCTAAATTATTTATTATTAAAAAGAGCACCCTTTGGGTGCTCTTTTTTTATGGTTACTTTTACCCAAAATAATATAAATGCGTGAACAAACTAAATTAGAAGAGAAGTATAATTACCAAAGCCATGGCTTTGGTTTTGTTTTATCTATAATGGCTTTTGTGCTTTTGCTGTTAACAACCAATAAGGCCTCTTTTAATACCATTTTTGCATCTGGTGTTTATGGGCTTTCGCTTTGCGTTTTGTATTTCTGCTCAGCCAAATACCATCATACCCAGGATCCTGTAAAAAAAACATTTTATAGAAAACTAGATCATATTAGTATCTACGTTTTAATTGCAGGCACCTACACGCCTTACACACTTGTTTTTTTAAGCCATAGCAAAGGAGTATTGTTGTTTGGTATTGTGTGGCTTATAGCACTGCTGGGCACCTTTTTAAAAATATCCTTTACAGGTAGATTTGAAGTTGTCTCTTTATTGTTATACCTTGTGATGGGGTGGTTAATTGTATTTGATTTTACTGCCTTACAACAAGTAGTTTCTCCAAGAGCTATTGCTCTGCTAGTTGTAGGGGGAGGTTTTTATACAGCTGGAATTTTATTTTATGTTTGGAATTCTTTAAAATACAACCATGTGCTTTGGCACCTATTTGTACTGGCAGGAAGTATCTGCCATTTTTTTAGTATATATCTTGAACTTATATGAAATAAGCAATAACTATTGCGGCTATAATAGTACTAAGCTTTGCTAAATTAAACTTATGGTCTTTACTACTTTCAAATAAAATAGTAGTAGATACATGTAAGAAAATACCAATTGATATAGCGTTTAACTCATCTTTATATACCATTATTTCTGGGCTATTTAAAGAAAGCCAACTTCCCAGGGGTGTCATACTTGCAAATAAGAAAAGAAAAGAAAGTATTGTAACCAGCGGATATTTTGCCTTAATAAAAAAGAAAGAAAGTATCATTGCAATAGGAATCTTGTGCACTAATACGCCAATAAACATACTGGAGTGTCCTGCAATAGGAAAACCTTCAAACAAAGCGTGGATTGAAAGACTGATAAAGAGAAGCCAGGGAAAACTTTTCTGGTTTGCATGTATATGAACATGGCCATGTTCTGCACCTTTGCTTAAAAACTCTAGACAGATTTGGAGCAGTATACCTACCATTATAAATGGCCCCACGTACTGATTTGTAGATTGGTATACCTCTGGTAGTAATTCAAACAAAGTAACAGCCAATAAAAAAGCACCACTAAAGGCTAGGGGCAGCGATAGTTGTTGTGCGTTTTTTTCTTTAAGAAGCAAGGCTACACCATACCCTACAAATACAGCAAAGAATAGAGCTAAATATATCATACACCAAAAATAAGAATTAATCTCTCAGAAGTAGCAGCATCAAAAGTATTTAGATGATAATCTCCAAAAGTTTGCTTTAATTTAAGTCCAGCATCCTTAAAATAGTTTTTAAAATCTAATAATGTTAATGCTCTTACTTTCTCTGTATACTTATAGCTATTGTTTTGTGCAGTAAAACAAATGTGTTTTTGGATATAGCCATCACTAATATCTGTCTCTTATACACATCTGACGCTGCCGACGAAGAGGATAGTGTA
>CAJXUG010000116.1:0-6491 GCA_913060785.1 uncultured Flavobacteriaceae bacterium
CGAGATTTCTGCCTGTCTCGTGGGCTCGGAGATGTGTATAAGAGACAGATACCAAGGTTACCGCCCAGTAAAGCTCTCCCAAGTAACTTTTTGTTTACTTGAGATTGCTCTAAGCCGTCTAATGATAAAAAACCAGAGGTTTTTACCTCTACATCCAAATCTGTAACAGTATGCTCGTAGACATTAGCAGTACCCTCTCTTATAGATGTTTTAAACGCTCCTTTATTTCTTGTACTACTTACACCTACTAAACTAGAATAAAGTTTTAAGCGCACTCCTGCAGTTAGTTTTTTTGAAATTTGTTTATTTACCCCAAAATGATACACCGTTAACAAATCTGCACGAGCACTTACATCGTTAAAATCATAGGCTTTACCAATATAATCTCTATTACCCTCCCAGGCTAAAATTGCTATATCTTTAGGGAAATAGGCGATTACGTCTAATTCTTGATACATTCCGCCAGAGAAATACACAGGCTCCATACCCTTGGATAACCAACCAAAGTTTAACACATCTAATTGCTGATTTATAGTGAAAAAATCTCGTGAACTTAACTCAGAAATTATATTTGTTATTTTAGTGTTGATATCTACTCCATCATCTGCAAAGATATCAAAAACAGAAACTCCAGAGGAACCAGCATTAAAATGAAATTGAGACACTAAAGGCATACCTGCATGGAATTGACTGCTAACAAGGCTTCCTGGATTAAGCATTAGCGTTTGTGGGGTCACCTCCCAATTATAGAGCAGTTGTTTGTTTTGACAAACAACAACAGACAGCCCAAGGGCTAAATAAATAAAAAGAAATTTTTTCATTACTTTACTTGCTACTCTATTTGTAAATAATAAGTGGTTTTTGATTGTAAATTCAAAACTCCAGATAAATCTTGTGAAGAAGAGGGAATTGTTACTGTAACTAGAACCTTATTGGCCTTTGTCAGCTCCTTAATTTGCAACGCATCCAAGGATTGAACAAAATAGCTTACAACTGGGTTGTTTTCACTACCAGGGGACACAGTAGTTTGCATTAAATACTTAGAGACATTATCGTTATTCAAAAAATCAAAAGAGACGTTAAATCCTCTTGCAATGGTGTTGGTGAACTCAAAATAGAAGTCAGCACCTTTTATTATATCATTAATATCGCTTCCGCCTAGAAAATCTAGATCTGTGATATCCTCTACAACCAAGACCTCTGTATTGTTTGCGTAATCATAAAAATTAGACGCCTCCAAATTAAAATAAATTAAATCAAGTTCAATTTCTGGTGTTAGCACTACCTCATTTGTTTGATCAAAATCGGTACCATCAAAACAAGAAACGAATAGCAGTATGCTGGTGAGTAAAATAAATTGTTTGGTAATTTTAACATCCATGGTGGCTAGGGTATATTGAATAAACGTTTTTCTGCCATAAAAAGTCTATAATGGTTACGATGTAATAGTAATAAGAAATGAAAAGACTTGCAGTAACCTAGGTTACATATGTACATGTTTTCAAAAAAGCTTAAGGTGAGGGTGAATTTTTTCTTTAGAGCACATTTATTTTTTCACAATAAATCCTTAATCTCTAACAAGTAATCTACAACTTTATATCCATTTGTTGGAATTTCTTTTCTGTAATTAAAAAATATAGTATCCATCCCTACACCCTCTGCCCCGAGGATATCTGCATCAAAGGTATCTCCAATCATAACACTTAATTGTGCAGAAGCTCCAGCCTTTGATAGGGCTGTTTTAAACACCAAAGGGTTGGGTTTTTTTACACCTACCTCCTCAGAGCTTGTTACGGTAGCAAAAAAAGGAGCTAACTTACTTTTTTCAAGCTTAATGAACTGTACCTGAGAAAACCCATTGGTTATGATGTGCAATGTGTATTTTTCTTTTAAGTATTCTAGTAATTCAAAGGTCCCGTCAAATAAATAATTATTATTAGGCAACTCTTCAATATATGCTTCACTCATACCATCAATGATTTGCATATCATAAGTTACTCCTAGCTTACTAAAGCTATCGATGAGTCTTCCTCTTCGAAGTTGCGTTTTGGTAACACGTTCTTCTCTAAACTCACGCCAGTAGTTAAAATTTATGGGTTCGTATACTTTTAAAAATGAAGCTAGAGGAATACCAACAGAAAATCTCTGAAACACACGCTCAAGGGCTAAGCCAGAGTTTCTATCAAAATCCCAAAGGGTGTGATCTAAATCAAAAAAGACATCAGTTATTGTAGGTTTTATCATGATATTAAAGTTTCAGAAAAAAGGGAACGCCACAGTTTATTATTAGGATCTGCAGAAAAATCTTTGTTTGAAAATAGCACAGAAAATGTCCCGTTAACACTTTGTACGTTACCAAACATCTGAGCAATTTTTAGGGCGGTATCCTTAGGACTTAATTTTAAAAACCCTTGAGTTGTACAGGCAATTGGTTGTATGGCTAGAGGTGTTATAATTTCATAATCTAAATCATAGAACAAAAAAGGAGTACAAGTTCCTGCCCTAAATCCAGGTTGGTTTTCATACACCATCGTATAATCCTTCTTTATTTCTAGCGCAACTAAATTCCTATAAATTTCTGGAAGGCCAATAAGTAAATTACTGTTTTGACTGCTTAGAATTGTTCTATTTATAATATGTTCTAGTGTTGTTTTTTCTGTTTTTAAAAAATCCGGATTTGTCAATGCCCTTAAAGAGACCAGGAGCCCAATTTCTTTATAGTCTGCAACATACTTAATAAGCATTTTAAACTTTTGCTTTTGAGTATTTATAGTTTGGTGAAAATCAACTGCTTCGCCCAATAAAAAAAATACAGTAAGTTTCATGTTACTCTTTTTGGTAACATCCAATATCCACTTATAGCTATCGTAGGGGTCTTTTTGTAGGCCTAAAACAACTTTACAGCGTAGTAAAAACTGTTTTAATCTAAGCCTAAAAAGATCTGAAGTAAAACCAATAATAGACCTAAAGATTCCTTTATTTAAAAAAGCATAGGCAACTTGCGCATTAATTAAACTATGCACTGTTGTTTGCTTTTCTGGAAATAATAGCTGTGGAAATGTTTGCTGTAACAGCACCTTTAGTTTATAGCTCCAAATATCAATCACTGGGCTGTCTAGAAAGTTGTGCTTAAAACCCAAGCTCTCGTGGGCAGAAAACCTTCCTAAATGATCTTTAACATGAGGCAAATATTCTTCATACCTACTAAGCAGATAAAAGGCAGCCGTAAATATATCAAAGGGTATGGCGCTTTTATCGCTTACGGCAAAGAAACACTTTGTTTGATCCCAATCTCGCACATTAATCTCTACACTTTCAATTCCTTGTTGGGTAAGAAGGCCGTGACTTTGGAAAAAAAGTTCATTCCCAAGGGGCTGTTTTCCGTAAGAAGCTTTTGGCCCTTTATGTGCTAAAAAAGCATCGATTTCGGTGGTAAAACCAACTTTAATCCCCAAAATACGGGTACAAATATGTTTAAAAACATAGGATATTCTTGGGGTAATTTGTTTGGTAAAAATAAGTAGCATATAAAAATATAACCTAAAAAGTACACCAGTATCTATACCGTATACACTTCAAATATAGGGTAATTTGGTTTGTTATTTTTTGATTTTAAAATAAAAGGTACTCCCCTCTCCAAATTGAGATTCTACCCATATGGTACCCTCATGAAGTTTAACTATTTTCTCTGCATGAGCAAGACCAACACCACTCCCCTCCTGCTTTTGCTGAGTAGGTACACGAGAAAAAATAGTAAAAAGATCTTCTATATCCTCCTGCTTAATTCCAATACCATTATCTGCAACAGAAAAAACCCAAAAATCTTCTTCTTGGTTTGCGGCAATAGTAATAATGGGAGCAACCTGTTTTTTAGAATATTTAAGGGCGTTACTCAATAAATTCTGAAACAATAAACGCAACTCTACCTTATAGCCCTTTATTTTAGGTAATTTTTCAGAAATGATAGTTGCATTGGTTTCTTGAATTCGCTTTTTAAGATCATACTTTGCAACCTCAAGCTGCTCCTGCACGTCTACCTTTGTTATTTTTAAATCTCTACCTATGCGGCTATGTTCTAACAACCCTTTTATTTGCTCGGCCATTCTTCCAGAGGCTTCATGAATATACCCAATATACTCTTTGCCCTTTGGAGAAAGTTCATCTGTAAATTTTTGCATCAAAAAATCACTACTAAACCTAATTGTAGCCAAAGGCTCTTGCAAGTCATGAGAGCAAATAGACACAAACTGCTCAAGGTCTTTATTGACTCTTTCTAAATCCTCTTTTTTGTTTTTAGCCTTGCGTTGTGCTTTTTTAATTTCTGAAATATCTACCAGTGTGAATATTGATTTCACAACAATACCGGCCTTATTATAAATTGCTCTTGAATTTAAAATTGCTTGAATTCTCTTCCCTTTTTTTGCCTTTAAGGTAACTTCTTCACTAGAGATAGGACCTTTGTTTAAAAATGCATCTAAAAGCGTAACAATTTTGACGCTCGATTTCTCTGTAAATATTTTTGAGACATGAGTGCCAAGAATTGCTTTTTTATTTTTGTGTCCAAGATTAGAAACAAGCATACTATTACAATTAACAATATACCCTGTCAGCGGGTTTATTGTGGCGTGCATAACGGGGTTGTCATCATACAAAAAACCAAAATTAGTTTCACTAATTCGTAGCTTTTCTTGCAAGCTAGCTATCTCTTTCTCTAGCTTACCGATGTAACCTGACTCTTGAGGTGATGATTCTTTACTCAATTTTATATCGTTAATATTAAAAACTCTTGCAAGGACCTTACATCCCTACTTATTTTAAAATTTCTTTGACTTTCTCAAAATCTAAACCGCCATAATTGCCACTACTCATAAGCAGTAAAGAGGTGTTATTAAAATCTTGCTCAAATAAATAGTCTTGAAAAGCCGCTGGATCTGTAAACACCAATAAATCTTCTCTTTGAAAAGCATTTAAAATTTGAGCACTAGAAACCGCGTCCAACTTTTTTATTTTTACTGCCTTTGGAGAATAAAAAACGACCGCTTTATCTGCACCATCAAGGGCACCTTTATATTCAGAGAGAAATTCTGGATTTAAACTACTATACGTATGCAACTCCAAACATGCCAACAAACTGCGCTCAGGATATTGGTTTTTTAGGGCCTGGGTGGTTGCCATTACTTTACTTGGAGAATGTGCAAAATCCTTATAAGCGATGCTTGTAGGACCTTGTGCAATTTTCTCTAGGCGTTTACTTGCTCCTTTAAATGTGGCAATTGCCTCATAAAAATCTTCTTGTTGCACCCCCATGAGTTGGCAAATCCAACGAGCACCCTCTAGGTTATTTAAATTATGTTTTCCAAATACTTCGATAGGCATTGGCCCGTCTTGTGTATCTAAAAGTGTATCTCCATTTTCAACACTATACTGGGGTGTTTGATAGGGATATTTTTTTATTTGATTTTGGGCTGTTTCCACAACTTGTTTAACCTCTATGTCTTCTTGATTGTACACTATGGCTCCACCATGAGTGATCTGAGAAAGAAAAATACGGAATTGCTCTACATAGTTGTCAAAGGTTGGAAATACGTTGATGTGATCCCAGGCAATACCGCTCAACAAAGCAATATTGGGTTTGTATAAATGAAATTTCGGACGTCTATCTATGGCAGATGATAAATACTCATCTCCTTCTAGGACAATAAAATCATTTTCTTTTGTAAGGTGCACCATGGTATCAAAACCCTCTAATTGTGCTCCTACCATGTAATCTACTTCTTTATCATGGTAATGCATTACATGTAAAATCATAGAAGTAATGGTTGTTTTACCATGAGATCCTCCAATAACAACACGAGTTTTGTTTTTGGATTGTTCATATAAAAACTCTGGATAACTATAAATGGTAAGCCCTAGCGCTTTAGAGCGAAGCAGCTCGATGTTGTCGAGTTTGGCGTGCATACCTAAAATAACCGCATCAATATCTGATGAAATGTTATCTTCAAACCAACCATACTGCTCGGGCAGCAAACCTTTGGCCGCTAACCTTGACCTAGAAGGATCAAAAATCTCGTCATCGCTTCCCGTTACGTGTTCTCCTTTATTATGTAATGCTATTGCTAAATTGTGCATGGCACTACCACCAATGGCTATGAAATGGATTCTCATCTAAATTGAAAAATTTATATCGTTATCTACACAGAAATGTAACTCACTTACTCCAAAAATAGAAAGATAACTCTTAACATCAATTCAGAAATTAGAATTATTTTAAAGCATCTGTATTAATATCTTTTCTTTTGCAGCCTCTTTAAAACCTGGAGCTACTCTAAGCGCTTTTTCAATCCAAAAAAGTGCCTTGGTTTTATCTCCAATATTTTTATAAACTTGGGCTAACCTAAGATATGCCCATTGTTGAGATGTGTTATCTTTTGTAGAATAATTTTCTAGATAGGATGTTAAATACCTGTCTCTTATACACATCTCCGAGCCCA
>CAJXUG010000117.1:0-6395 GCA_913060785.1 uncultured Flavobacteriaceae bacterium
TGTGTATAAGAGACAGTGCTTGCAGAAAAAATGTCAGAGAGAGATGCTGGAGTCTGGACAAACATCACCTTTATTTCAAGAAATTACATGGTCTTTTCTGGATCTTTATTCTCTTTATATGTCTTGCCAAAGTTTGCAGGAATCTACACAGGTAAAGCCTTTAAAAATGAGGTGTTTAGTATATACAAAACGCTGCTGCCCATTTTTGGTCTAGGAATGTTAGTTGTGTTTTTTGGTAAATCGATTATTATACAACTGTTGTATCCTGGATTAGATGAGATGCTACCGCTGTTTAAGTGGCAATTACTAGGAGATTTTATTAGACTGGCTTCTCTAGTTTTGGCGCATCAGTTTTTAGCTAAAAAAATGGTTCGCAACTTTATTTTCTCTGAGCTATTGTCTCTAGGATTATTTTATGGTTTCGCCAATTACTTGGTCGCAGAGTATGGTGTAGAAGGTATCGTAATGGGCCACTTTTTAAGGTATATCATCTATTTTATAGTGGTGATTTTCTTGGTGTGGCGATATTTTAACAATCAAAAGATTTTAAAAGAAGATACTACTTCTGTAGCCTAGATAACCTCCAAGTGTCTAGATATAGCTGTGCTACTTTCTTGTAATTGTGATGCTGTGTCACAAAATTTTGTGCAGCCATCCCAACTTCTTTAATTTTTTCTGGATTTTTGATTAGATCTTCTAGGGCAATAACCAAACTGTCTACATCTGGTAGCGCATTAATGGCAACAGGACTATCTAACTTGTAATGTTCCATAAACCCAGACTCTGCACCTGTAAACACCACTTTTGCTTTGGCCATAGCTTCCAAAGCGTTATAGCCTTGATCATAAGCAAATACTTGGTCTAGAATGATATGGGCATTATTGTATTTCTCTATGTACTGCGCATAAGGCAAATTCTCAACAATCTCTATGTGTACCTGCTTAGAGAATTTTTGTTGAATAATAGCTATTGCCTTTTCAAAGTAAGAGATTCCTTTACTGTGGTAATTGGTTCTGTTAATCCCCATAAATATAACAATAGGGCCCTTTGTGTCCAATTCAAAAACACTAAGCTTCGAGGTGTTTATTGGGTTTGGTATTAAGCCTAGATACTTACTATTACCCGCTAGTGGCATATGATAATCATAATCACTAGCTATAACTCCGTCTATGTTTTTAAAAACGTACTGGTGTAGTTTTTTAAAAACAGGTGTGGTGTATTTTAAAATACTCTTGAACTCTATTTTTGACACCCTACCTTCTTTGTAATTACTTAGTATAGAGTAGGGGTTTGCGTTACTTAATTGATGTTTCACACTCAAGTAATCTGTCCCACAACTCAGTAAAAATAATTTTTTGTTGTTTTGTTTCAAGAACGAAATCATTTTAATTTCATCTTTAACAGCAGCTCCAAATGGGCTTTCATTAATGAGTTGTACCACATCAAATCCCTTTAGTTTTTCTGAGGTTTTAAAAAACTGCTTGGTCATGTGCCAAGACGTAATGTCAAATTTAAATAGTAAGTAGATTGCTATTTTTAGTTTTCGAGCCAACCCTTTATCAAAGCTCCTTTGTATGATAATATCACTAGGATACTTTTTAAAGTAATCTCCCGTTGATATAAGGATAACTTGATGGCCCAAAGCGCGGAGTCCTTCTTGCAAAGAATTGTGCAATCTGCTATATTCACCAACGAGAAGGATCTTCATATTTGTGGTATCTTTGGGTTTAGGTATGCATCAAAAATAACATTAATTGATGACGCAAACAGCGCATAAAAAGAAATTTAAAATTTGCCTGGTTTCTATTTCATTGGCAAAAGGTGGAGCAGAGCGTTCTGTAGCTATGCTTTCTCAGATGCTTTCTAGTTTAGGGCACCAGGTTCATATCGTTGTTTTAAACAACGAAATTGATTTTAAATACAGCGGCACACTCTTTAATCTAGGCACTTTAAAACCTAAAGATGACTACTTTCTTGCAAGACTTACTAGGTTTAAAAAATTACGCAGGTATTTAAAAACCCAAGCATTTGATGTTGTGATTGATCACAGACCTAAAAACGAATATTTTAGAGAGTTATTTTATGCTAAGTACATCTATAGAAACCTTAGTGCTATTTACGTAGTGCATAGCTCCAAAAAACAAGAATATTTCACCAAGATGGCCATAAAAATGGCCGCCATATATAATACTCAATTAGCTACTGTAACAGTGTCTAATCACATTGAGCAGCATGTTGCTAAGACAAGTGGAGTTCTTAACTGCAGCACTATCCATAATGCATATAACCCAGCCTGGAAACAAGAAACCTCATTAGATGATTTGCCGGCTACCAACTACATACTCAGTTATGGAAGATTGCATGACGGGATTAAAGATTTTTCTTTTTTGATACATTCTTTTAACGTTTCTGAGGTTTGGAAAGATGGTGTGTCTTTAGTTATTATGGGTGATGGGCCAGATAAAAAAATGTTACAAGATTTTGCTGCAAGTATGCCATGTAACAAGCACATTGTTTTTTTACCCTTTACAAAAGCTCCTTTTGGTATTATAAAAAATGCTAGATGTGTTACCCTAACTAGTTTCTATGAAGGGTTTCCTATGGTTTTGGTAGAATCCTTATCTGTTGGGGTGCCTGTTGTTTCTTTGGATATTGTTTCTGGTCCTTCAGAAATAATACAGCACAACTACAATGGCCTTTTGGTGAAAGAAAGAGATCCTGAGAAATTTGCAGATGCCCTTGGTGTCATTTGTAGAGACGAAGTGTTATATTTGAAATTAAAAGCCCAAACCCAAGGCTCCGTAAAACAATTTTCTATGCTGGAAATTTCAGCAAAATGGGATAAATTACTACAACATGTCATACGTTAATTTAGCCAATATATCATTACAAGAAATACCTAAAATAAGTGATCCTGATGGTCGCGGAAACCTCTCTGTTATAGAAAAGGATGTATTGCCTTTTAAAATAAAGCGAGTATATTATTTGTATGATGTGCCTAGTGATAGTAGTAGAGGAGGGCATGCCCATAAGCAGCTGCGTCAATTTTTAATAGCCCTTAGTGGTAGTTTTGACGTGGTGCTTGATAATGGCAAACAGCGTAGAACCATCACCTTAAATAGGCCCAATAAAGGCCTTTTAATACCTAGCGGAGTTTGGCGGGAGTTAGAAAACTTTTCTGCAGGTGCTGTTTGTTTATCTTTAGTAAGTGAAGTGTATCAAGAAGAAGATTACATCCGCGATTATGATTTGTTCACATCATTTGTAGGTGCTTAACTGAAGCCCATTTTTTTCTAAAACTACTTTTAGCCATACTAAAACATTTAAAACAAAACTAGGTGCGCTTATTAAAAAGCGTTGTTTTTTGTTAAGGTTTTTGAAATTTATCCCTTTCTTATATTTTACATAATCCTCTTTATTTCCTGCTATTTTTGAAAATAGGGCTAGCGAATACCTATTTAAGTCCAAGAACTTTTTAAGCCCTTTGTGGCTTGAAATATATTTTTCATAACAATCTAAATCTAGCGCTTTTTTTACTTGTTTTGGAGAATTTGACAAACTCGTTACTTCAAAGCGATATGTTGCTAATGGAGTATTTAAAAAAACCACTGTGTAGGCTAGACCAAGTCTAATCCATAAATCTGTATCCTCTCCACTGCGCAGGGTTGGGTTGTAGTATCCAATTGTTTCAAAAACATCTTTATGAACAACCGTGCTGCTACTGGTGAGTATGGTATTTATATAGCTAGATGTAAAGTAAGATACTACATAGCTTTTATCTGGAGATAGGTTTGCTATGGAGTAGGTTGGTTTATACATTTTCCCCCTAGATTCTATAGTACAAACCGCTGCAAATACATGTTGTTTTGGATACCCATCAATAAGAGCGTCTATTTTTTCAAGATAGTCTTCTTTCCATAGGTCATCTGCATCTAATAGCGCAATGTAATCTGCATTTGCTGCTTTTATACCCGTATTTCTAGCTACAGAAACTCCCTGATTTTCTTGTTTAATGTAGTGTATTCTTGGATCTGTGAAGCTCTTAATTATGGCCTCACTGGTGTCTGTAGCACCATCATTAACTACTATGAGCTCAAAATCTTCAAAACGTTGTTTAATAACACTTTCTATGGTATTAGACAGCTGTTTTTCTTTGTTGTATACTGGTATGATTACTGAAAATCTAGGCATTTTTCATTAGTTTACAGTAGTAACAAAGTTTATATAAATCAAACAAAAAGATGGAAGGGTTTGTAGAGTTTAAGTTTTTGATTATTTTTTTTTCCAAACCACTGAAAATAAAAATAAACAATTTTGTTGCTCCAGTACTATTTAATTGATTGTATCTTATTTGAAGCGCCCGTGAAGCCGTATCTATTTTCTTGTCTTTTTCAAGTATATGAGTAGTTTGTATTGCATGTAATGATTTTTCTAAGAATACAGCCGTGCTCTCAAGACCTAAGTGAATTGTTGGATTTTCTATGTGTAGTACTTTGGCCTTTAATTCTCTTATTTTGTATGAAAAATATATATCAAGACCATACTGGTTTGTCTCAAAGTTATTTGCATTTAAAAATAACTTTTTATCAATCAGTAGATTAGCAGATATTATGTTGTATGGCTTTTTATTTCTTGCTTTTGCACTTTTTGATTCTCTTTTTCTGCCATAGACCCATCTAAGTAGTTGCTTGTGATCCGGCTTTTGATTTTCATAAACAATTCCACCACTTATAACATCGTTTTTTTTGTCTATTTGTTTTAGGTACCTGGCTATAAAGCTATTGTTCAAGGGAGTTACATCTGCATCTAGAAAGAGTAACCAGTTGTATTTTGCTTTATTTGCTAAAATATTTCTAGTGGCTGTTCGTCCAATATTTTTTTTATTCTCAAAAAAACTACAATAATCTAGAGTGCTTATTTTTTCGTGTGCTACCTTACTTTGGGCGTCATTGGATGCGTCGTCAAGCACTAAAATTTCAAAATTAATATCACTTTTTACACCCTGGAGTTGCAAGTTTTTTACAAGCTTTAGGGTGTTGTAATTATATGTTGGTATTAAAATTGAAAGCATATGGCTAAGGTACAAAACTGTTTAAATGTAACGTATTGAACTTCATAAGATTTTATGGGCTCTATTTTTTGATTTTCTTTCTTTGTAGTTATTTCATTTAATGCCTTACTGTTTTTAGATAAGTTGTTGTTTTTCAGGCGTGTAATTTGAAGGGATGCTGGTTTTGAGTATTAAATTAATTGTTATATGTTTGCATCCCCTAAATTTTGTGAGGTTTTTTCCTCACTTCAACTTTTTTACCATGAAAAAAAGCATCATAATACCTACTGTACTGCTTTCTACTGCTGTGTTCTTTCTCCTAAGTTTTTCGGGAAAAGAAGCTGCCATAGACCTTTCTCACTATAAAATTACAGAAAAAGCATACCTATACCACGTGCCTACAAAAAAAGAATCGCAACAGGTTTCTTTACTCTCCAGTACGTCTTTTTTCAATATATTTTTAGGAAAAACATTTATAGGCTTTAAAGAAGCGCTTGGTTTTAATGAATCTACAGGTAATTATGCAAGTATAAATAGGTACGGGTATCTTGGTAAATACCAATTTGCGGCAACCACCCTCTCTCTTATTGGAGTCTACAATACACATACTTTTTTGGCCAACGCTGCTTTACAAGAAAAAGCTTTTATTGCCAATACCTCCAGAAATAAATGGATATTACGCAGAGATATCAAGCGTTTTGTGGGTACAAAAATTAATAATATACTTGTTACAGAGTCTGGTATTCTAGCAGCTGCACATTTAGCTGGTGCTGGTAACGTAAAAAAATACCTAAGAAGTGATGGCGATTTTTTCTTTAAAGACGCCTTTGGAACTACCATACACAACTATTTAAAGAAATTCTCGGGTTATGACACCTCTAGTGTAACCCCAAATATCAAAGCAAAAGCTGTATAGCCTATACCTGCACTACCCTTGTATTATAAACATTGTAGGTCTTTTGTGAAGATCAACTTTGATGCGTTTCCAGTTTTGTGCAGATTCGGTTCTTATAAACTCTGTAGACAAGGTAATATCACAAGCAACACATATATCTGTGTTTTTTTGTAAAGCCGTTGTAAGACTCTCTAGCATTTGATTGTTCCTGTATGGTGTTTCTATAAACAATTGACTTTGGTTGTCTTGGATAGACCTTTTTTCTAATTGCTTGATCTTTGCCTTGCGTTCTGCCTTATCTATAGGTAGGTAGCCGTTAAAGGCAAAATTCTGCCCATTAAAACCACTAGCCATCATTGCCAGTAGTATAGAAGAAGGTCCAACTAGTGGTACTACTTTAATTCTGTCTCTTATACACATCTCCGAGCCCACGAGACAGGCAGAAATCTC
>CAJXUG010000118.1:0-6389 GCA_913060785.1 uncultured Flavobacteriaceae bacterium
TCGGCAGCGTCAGATGTGTATAAGAGACAGGCCTAAAGCCTTTAGCTAGCAAACTATAAAATTAACCAAGCAATGACATTAATAAAATCAATATCAGGAATTAGAGGTACCATTGGTGGTGCTCAAGGAGAAAACTTAACCCCTATAGATGCTGTAATGTATGGAGCAGCCTATGGAACTTGGGTAAAAAAGCAGCATGATAAAGATTCGTATCGGGTAGTGGTGGGGCGTGATGCGCGTATCAGTGGAAACATGATTCAGGAATTGGTAATGAACACCCTAGTTGGTTTAGGTATAAACGTTATCAATCTTGATTTATCTACCACTCCAACAGTAGAAATGGCTGTTATGATGGAGCATGCAGACGGAGGCATCATACTTACTGCAAGCCACAATCCAAAACAATGGAATGCTTTAAAATTACTTAATAATAAAGGAGAGTTTTTGGATGCCGCTGCGGGTCAAGAAATTTTAGACATAGCAGAAGGTGGAAACATGCTTTTTGCCTCTGTAGACAACCTAGGTCAAATCACTAGAAACGACGCGTACATAGATTTACATATAGACGAAATACTAGCTCTTGATCTAGTAAATGTAAAGGCAATTAAAGCAGCAAATTTAAAAGTTGTGGTAGATGGTGTAAACTCTACAGGAGGTATTGCAATACCCTTACTTTTAGAGGCACTAGGAGTACAACCCGTAAAGTTATTTTGTACCCCTAATGGAGAGTTTCCTCATAACCCAGAGCCTTTAAAGGAGCATTTAGGAGATTTAATGAGAGAGGTTGTTACCCAAGGTGCAGATTTTGGTATTGTTGTAGATCCAGATGTAGACAGATTGGCCTTTGTTGATGAAAAAGGCGAAATGTTTGGTGAAGAATACACTTTGGTAGCAGTTGCAGACTATGTTTTGGCAAACACATCTGGTAATACCGTTTCTAACATGTCATCCTCAAGAGCATTAAGAGATATTACCAACAAACACAACGGTAGTTATACGGCAAGCGCTGTTGGAGAAGTTAATGTAGTACAAATGATGAAAGATACCAAGGCTGTAATTGGTGGAGAAGGAAACGGTGGTATCATCTATCCAGAGCTGCATTATGGTCGTGATAGTTTGGTGGGAGTTGCTTTATTTTTAAGTCATCTTGTAGAACAAAAAACAACTGTAAGCGGCTTAAGGGCATCCTACCCATCTTACTTTATGAGCAAGCAAAAAATTGCGCTTACTCCAGAGATAGATGTAGACGCTATTTTAGAGAAAATGGCAGAAACCTATAAAGATGAAGAAATAACTACCATTGATGGTGTAAAAATAGATTTTGAGAGTAATTGGGTTCATTTGCGTAAATCTAATACAGAACCAATAATTAGAATATATACAGAAGCTGTAACACAAGATGCCGCAGATTCTTTGGCAAACACCATTATTAAAGAAATCAAACAAATTGCAGGTTTGTAGTTTTTTAAGCTGTCGTATATAATCTTTTAGTTAGTAACACAAACACTTATGCAAAATATAGATGTAGCTACCCTTGTAATTATTGCCTCTACTGTAATTGTTACTTTAATTGGTTTTAAAGACAGGTCTTTTTTCGAGAAATATAAATTTAATATTGCTGGAATCAAAAAAGGGGAGAAGGTTAGACTATTTTCTTCAGGGTTTTTACATGCAGATGTCAATCATTTGTTGTTTAACATGCTGACACTCTATTTCTTTGCTCCAGTAGTAATTTCTTATTTGAATACCACACTTTTTGTTTGTCTTTACGTAGCTGCCCTACTATCTGGAAGTTGGTTGTCTTTTATATTTCATAAGCAGGAGCCTTATTACAGTGCTATTGGAGCAAGTGGATCAGTAACTGGAGTGTTGTATGCTGCCATATTATTAAATCCCACCATGAGTTTGTATTTGTTTTTTGTTCCCATACCAATTCCTGCCTGGCTTTTTGGCGTTGGGTATTTACTATATTCTATCTACGGGATGTTAAATAAGAGAGATAATATAGGCCATGATGCTCACTTTGGAGGTGCAATAGCAGGATATGTTTTAACACTCTTGTTTGCTCCTTATATACTCTTTGATAGTCTTTGGATAGTTGCTTTATTGGCCTTACCTATTGGCCTTTTACTATTTTTGAAAAAAAACAATAAAATATAGTCTTAGTTTTATTGTTTAGAAAAACTGTAGGTGTAGCCAACTGTTATTTCTGTAAAATCTGCCTGGCCTAGATTTGAGTTTAAGTGCACCGCCGTGTATGCGTTATGCTTTGGTTTTTTGTGGGTACTTATCAGGTAGTATTTAATTCCTAATCTTGTATTGATAGATTTTTTCAGATTGTATTTAGTATTAAACTCACCAAGAACCCAGCCTTCTGGTATTTCTCTTGGTGTATTCACCCAGCCCTCATTGATGCGCCAATCTATTTGATACGCTTCTTTATATAGATTGTACCCAACACTAAAATCTAGACCAAAATGGTCTAGTAAAATTTCGGTATTTAGATATAAAGAGAGGCTTGTTGCGTTTTTAAAGGGGTTTTGTTTTAAGTATTCAAACTCTCTAGAGTCTTGCACTAAAGATTCATTGTTATTTATATAGTCATAGTAATGTTGGTAAAATCTATAATGTGCACCAAGACCTAACTTAAAAACGTTGTTAAAGACATATCCATACTCTCCAGAGATGGTATAAACAGCTTTGGTTGTATTAAAAGCCTCTGCCAGCACATTCCAGCCGTGTCCAGTCCTTACCTCTAAATAAGTGTACCTGCTTTTTTGGTATTGTGGTGTTGATGGTTTGCTTACTAGGTGGCTACTTTTGTTAAAAGGGTTGGTTATTGCCCCAGAAATTGATCCCACAATAGCATTATACCCTCTATTATCTAGTTTTGTGTGCCCGTTTGAGTGATGTGATAGTCCAATACCAAGCTTCCAATCAATGTTTTTTGAGGCCAATAACTTGTATTTTAGCATACATCTAAAGGCCCATGTAATATCTGTAGAAACAGCTCTATTATTTGGGTTTGTTATGGGGTCATATTTTTTTGTAAAATAGGATGCTCCAAGACCTGTTAGGATTTTTAATCTTTTAGATTTAAAAGCGTTAAACTCTATGGTAGGGATTAGGCTAAAGGCAATACCTAGACTATCAAGTTGTCCAAAATCTGTGAGGCTAAGACTTACACCTGTATCAAGTCCTTTCAATCTCTGTGCCCACTCTCTTGGTGTATTATTATGGTTTTTTGAAACATTTACTAAAAGTTGTTTATACAGTTTGGTTTCTGGAAAACCAAAGTTTGAGGGGAGTGTTTTACCTAACAATATTTCTGGAGTAATAACAATGGTGTTGCCTTCTCCAGAGACATCTTCTTGTGCCTGTAAAAATAGGCTAAAAACTAAAAAGAGTAAGAAAGTTGTTTTTTGCATTGGCGTTAAAACTGAAAATATATAAACTGCTCTTTTGGCCCTGCGTAACGTATCATTATAATTATTAAGATGTAATATATAATCCACCTTATGGGTTTGTTGGCATGAAGTTGCAGTTTGTATAAAGGGTAGGGTTTAAGGCGAGTAAAAACCTCTACAGCTATTAAAACAGGAACTACCAAAACCTTCATGCCAATCACAAAAGTAAATTCTTGTGCCATTGGGAAGCTCACTATTTTATTTAAAATATGCAAAGCAGTAGTTACATCTGGTGCTCTAAAAAACACACAAGAAATTATAATTAATATACTAATGTATACTACACTAACGGGTCTTGGGGCTTTGTTTAAAAACTCTGTTAAAGAGTACTTTTTGTTTTTATAAGGTATCTGTATTCTCTCTATGGTTATAAAAACGGCTCCTATTAGCCCAAACACAACAAAGGTCCAGTTGGCTCCATGCCATAGACCAATAAGGATCATGGTGATAAACAGTGCGAGTGCTTTACCAATTGGGCTTCTATTAGTACCCTTCACAATAGGGCCATAGAGGTAATCAGTAAACCATTTTGTGAGGGTTATGTGCCATCGCTGCCAATAGTTTGCTACGGTTTTGGCTAGATAGGGTGTCTCAAAGTTTTTACTTAGTTTAAATCCAAATAATTTTGCGCTACCAATGGCAACATCACTATACCCAGAGAAATCACAATATATCTGAAAAAAGAATAGGCAAGTGGCGTATAGTAAAGAGAGGCTGCCTTGGTCCTCTGGGGTAGCATAAATTGCATTTACCGCTATGGCAAGGTTGTCTGCAATAACCATCTTTTTGAAAAGCCCCCAAGCTATTTGTCGTAATCCTTCTTTAGATTGTTCTAGATTAAAACTACGTTTGTTTTTAAACTGCGGCAACAAAGATTTGGCCCGTTCTATTGGTCCTGCAACAAGTTGTGGAAAGAAACTCACAAAACACAAAAATGATATTATGTTTTTTGTTGGTTTTATATTTGAGCGGTACACATCTATGGTGTAGCTCATGGTCTGGAAGGTATAAAAACTTAGGCCAAGGGGTATTATTACTTCCCAGATCATAAAGGGTTGTGAGGTGTTTTCTATCCCAAGAAGGCTCGTAAAATTATCTACAAAAAAGTTATAATATTTAAAGGCTACTAGCACCCCAAGATTCCAGATAATACTACCCCATAAAACTAGCTTTCTTTTAAAGGGGTGTTGCAGGATAAAAAGGCATCTACCTGCCAGATAATCTATCAAAGAGCTGGCTACAATTAAAAATAAAAAACGCCAATCCCAAAGGCCATAGAAAAAATAACTTGCTGCAAGTAGTACTATATTTTGAGCAGTAATTTGTTTGCTCCCTACCAGCCAATATAGTAGGTAGACGACAATTAAAAAAAGGCCAAAATCAAAAGAGTTAAATAACAAGGGTTTCTATTTAAAAAACCAAATATAAAAAAAAGGCTACCTATATGGGTAGCCTTTGAAATTATAAATAAAATAAATTAGTTTCCAGTAACAATAATATTATCTATTGCAAACTCATCTCTTGACCCACTTCCAGAAACATCATTGCCCTCAAATCGAATGTATAAATAAGATCCTGTTGGAATCGTAACTGCAATTTCTATGTTTCGATTTTCAAAAATAAATCCAAGATTATCTGAAGCTACAGCTGAGACGAAATCTAATGAAGGTTCGGAAATATATGTAACATTATCCGTAGAGTATGAAAAATTTAAACTATTACTCCTTCCCTGGTCATTGTTTACATAAACATCATAATTTACATTAATGCTAGTAAGGGTTGTTCCTGAAGTATTTTCTATTTTTAGATCAAATTCACCAGGAGTAAAGTCGCTACCACCAGGCTGTACACCAATTCCAACATTTCCACTTCCGTCTAGAATAAAAGCATAAATCCCTCCAGTAGATTGACCAGCTCCTTTAATACCTCTTGCATAATCTCCTGTGGTTGGTGACGTTCCTCCAAAATTTAAAGATCCAGAGAAACCATTTGCAATAATAACGTTAGAGTCCAATTGTCCTGCTGATGGAGTTGGTGAAAAACCAGAGCCATTGAATGCATTAAAGTCATAGTCTAATAAAACTACACTAGTTGTTCCACAACTTGTATCACTCTCAAAAGTACCTGTAACCCCGTTAGTGTTCCAAGTCCAGGTTCCTGTAACCTCAGAGCAATCATCTCCAGTGGTGGAGAAGGTGTGAGTCCCTGCAAAATCTACGGTAGAATCTGGTGTAGTAACACTACCCGATACTGCGGCAGAAGAGGTACCATCTCCATTATCAGCAGCGGTTGCCTCAAGGCCGTCTCCTAGGTAGCTAGATCCATCAACTACTGCCTGCGTGGCAACAACGCCAGCAGTTAGAGTCATGTTAAATGTTTGACTTACTGCATTAGTTACAGTTGTATTACCATTACATCCTGTACAAATAAAAGTTCCCAGTACTGGGTTTACAGGATTTCTTGTGCTGTGTTTTACAATTAATATATCACTAGGCGTGTTATTGTATGATACATTACTAATTGTTGGAGAATTTCCGTCATTCTCCACAGAAAATACAAAGCTAAGCTCTTTAGATTCAAAAACTAAATCTTGGATGCTCTCCCCAAGCTCAATAGCTCTTATTGCTTTTGCAGTAACGGTATTTCCTTTTTCAAAGTTTAGTACCGCTGTGGCTCTATTGCCGTAGATAGATGCAAACCTTGTTGCGTCTGCAACTGTTATTTCTACAGTAGCTCTTTCTTTAGAGTCAAGGGTTGTAAAGACTCCCTTATATATACCAATGTTGGATGCTATTGATGCAGTGTCTAGGTTTAAGATTTGAGATGTTGAGTTGTCAAGTGAAACTTCTCTTTGGCAAGAAACCAAAACAAGTAAACAGACACATATTGTTAGTAATTTTTTCATGATATATGTATAGTGGT
>CAJXUG010000119.1:0-6268 GCA_913060785.1 uncultured Flavobacteriaceae bacterium
ACGAGATTTCTGCCTGTCTCGTGGGCTCGGAGATGTGTATAAGAGACAGGTGGTGTAATGTCCAGCCTCGCTTATCATGAGTTCTCTATAAAATTCAGAGAGCTTTTCGTCCTTGATGCGCTCGCTTAGAAGTTTAAACCGCTCACAGCTGCGAGCCTCAATCATTGCAGAGAATAGAAGCCTATCTACCATGGCCTGTTGCCTGCTGCCTCCATTACACGTAAATTGAAATAATTGATTTACATAATGGTCTTTACGCTCACGTCCTAGCTTGTATCCTCTTTCTTTGATGATGTTGTGTACCATCTCAAAATGTTCTAATTCTTCTTGGGCTAGTTTTAATAAATCTGTAACTAAATCTTCCAGATGGCTGTTTAATGTGATAATGGTTATGGCGTTGGTAGCTGCTTTTTGCTCACACCAAGCATGATCTGTTAGTATTTCTTCAAGATTGCTCTCTGCGATAGTTACCCATCTTGGATCTGTAGCGAGTTTAAGATTAAGCATAGTATATATTATTATTTTAAATTTCGTAATCCTTCATACACCACAATGCTTACGGCATTTGCCAAATTCAAGCTTCTTATATGCTCGCTGTATAAAGGTATTTTATATAGTTGTGTTGGGTGGTTTTTTAAAATTTCTGAAGAAAGTCCAACAGATTCTTTTCCGAAGATTAAAAACAAATCATCCTCAAAGGGGATTTCTAAATAATTTTTGGTGGCATTACTAGATAAAAAGGCCATTTTTTTTGTGCCGTGCTGCTCAAAAAAATCCTCTACGCTCTCATATATAGTACACGCTATGTGTTTCCAGTAGTCTAGCCCTGCACGTTTTAACCTGCTGTCACTAAGCTCAAAACCAAAGGGTTTTACTAGATGTAGATGAGATGCAGTACCTAGACTAATTCTGCCAATGTTTCCTGTATTGTTTGGTATTTCTGGTTCTATAAGAACAATGTTATAAGGCATATAGCTGTATACTTATTTTGCTTTTTTTACTTTCTTGAGTACCAAAAAGTTTTGCGGGTTAATACCTAGTCCTGTGATTTTCTTTGACACAAACCGAACTGCAATATCATAGTACAAGGGCACGATGGGCGCCTGAGAAATAATAATACTATCCATTTGTGTATATAAGAGCTTACGTTTGTTGATTTGTGAAATTTTCTGGGCCTCCACATACAGGCTATCAAAAACTACATTTTTAAAATGTGTATAATTAGGGCCGTTGGGAGTAAAGTTAGGGCTGTAAAATAGTGACAAATAGTTTTCTGCATCTGGATAATCTGCTACCCAACTGGCTCTAAATATATCAAGTTCACCACTGCTTTTAAGTTGCCTTAATGTAGCGGGTGGCATCACATCTATTTTAATTGAGATTCCTAGCTTTTCTAACTCTCGTTGTATGTATTCACAAAGATCAAGGTATTGGCTGTTGGTGCCAATAGTAACTTCTATGGAAGTGGCACCTGTTGCTTGTTTATACCTATTTATAAGTGCTCTTGCTTTTTCTGGATTATAGCTATATCCCTGGATTGAATCAAACCCAGCTAGTCCTTTAGGTATAAAACCATGCGTGGCTGCAATAGCCATACCGTTGCGTAAATAGGTTACCATTTTTTCTCTATCAAAACCATAATTAATGGCCTGCCGAATAAGGGGAGAGGCTATCTCCTTTGTTGTAGAGCCCATAAAAAAGCCAAGATACTCTGTGTTTAAATAAGGTGTGGTGATGAGCTGTACTTGGTCTTTGTATTTTGGTTGTAAGGTTCCTTTGGTGGTAATAATCTCATCTTTATAAGAGTTGTCCAGCCCAGTCATAAAATCAATGTTTCCTTGGGCAAACTGTAAAAACTCACTCTGTTTGTCTGGAAGAAATGTAATGGCCACTGCCTCAAGATATGGAAGCCTGTTGCCCTGAGTATCTTTCTCAAAATACATAGGGTTTTTCCGTAACACAAGTTTTACGTTTTCTTCCCAGAATTTAAACCTAAAAGGGCCAGTACCCACAGGGTTGCTTCTAAAATCATTTCCATAATAGGCAATCGCTTCTTTTGGTACAACAGAGCAATACCGCATAGATAAAAGCCCTAGAAAGGCAGGAAAGGGTTTGTTGAGTTGTATAACCAAGGTAGAGTCATTGGCTGCGTGATATCTTTGTACAGCGTTAAACACCCAGCTCCCGGGAGAGGCTAACTCTGGTGATAATAGCCTATCAAAGCTGTATACAAAATCTTGTGCAACAACACTTCGTGTACTATCTTTTTTAAAGACCTTGTTTTTATGAAAATACACATCATCACGCAGGGTAAAAGTATAGGTAGATGTACTATCGTTAATGTGCCAAGACTTTGCTATATCTGGCTGAATGTTTAATTGATCGTCTAGTTGTACTAGCCCATTAAACAATTGGTTGCTTGGCCAAATGGTTTGAGGGTTTCTTGCAAAGGCAGGATCTAGGGTGGCTATATTACTGTGCTCATTGTACTTAAAGACCAAGTGCTCTTTGTCTTGTTTTTGTGAAGAATTACACCCTTGAAGTATAAAAAGCACAAAAACTCCCAAATTAATTTTTAAAAAGAGGACCCACTTTTGAGAATTCATAGCACGTGTCATTTTAGTATCTTATTACAAAGGTATTATATTCTGTGAATGCTATTGCTATTATGTTAGTATCTTATTTAGGAATAAATCCTTTTATTTGGAATATTTCCATATTTTTGTATCATGGAATATTTGCAAGCAGGAAAAATAAAAAAACAAGCACCAAATCATAAGGCCAGTGTTTCTACCCAAACTGGATTTCCGAGTCCTGCAACCCATTATTTGGAGCCCTCTATAGACCTAAACAAAGAGCTTATACGCCATAAAGATGCCACTTTTTATGTGCGCGTATCTGGTAATGAGTGGGCTGAGTTTTCAATGCTAGATAGAGATGTCTTAATTATAGATAGAGCGCTCACCCCTAAGGCAGGAAATTTAGTTTTAATAGTACAACAGGGAGCCTTTAAAGTAATACATTTTCCTGCAACTAGAAGTAGTGCTTCTTTTATTGTCTGGGGTACTATTACATACATAATACACTACACTTTATGATTGCGATGGTAGATTGCAATAGCTTTTACGCTTCTTGTGAGCAAGTGTTTCGTCCAGATTTGTGGGGAAAACCTGTGGTGGTTCTCAGTAATAATGACGGTTGTATTATTGCTGCAAACAAAGAGGCTAAGGCAATGACTCATATTGCTATGTTTGAGCCTATGTTTAAAATTAAAGATCAGCTTATTAAAAATAAGGTCACTTTTTTTTCTTCTAACTATACTCTTTACGGAGAAATGTCTCAGCGGGTTATGAATATTTTAGAAACTTTTTCTCCCAGTGTAGAGGTGTATAGTATTGATGAGGCTTTTATAGATGTAACAGCAATAGCACATACTTCTTTAAAGCAGTATGCAACCCTTATAAAAGATACCATAGTTACCCATACAGGGGTGCCTGTGGGTGTAGGCATAGCACCAACTAAAGTATTGGCCAAATTGGCAAATAAGATTTCAAAAAAGGTAGAAAAGTTTGATTACGTGTGTGTTATTGACACAGATGAAAAACGAATTAAAGCACTTAAATGGGCCCAAACTAAAGATGTTTGGGGTTTGGGTAAAAAACACCAGGCGCGCCTTAAAAACATAGGAGTATTTACAGCCTATGAGTTTACGCAACTTCCTTTGGCTTGGGTGAGAAAAGAAATGACCGTGGTTGGAGAGCGTTTATGGAGAGAGTTAAGAGGGGAGTCTTGTATTGAGTTTCAGACCATGCCAAAGAGTAAAAAGGCAATTGGGACTTCCAAATCTTTCGGAAAAAAACTAGAAGATTTACCGCGTATAGAAGAGGCTTGTGCGTATTATATAAGTGAAGTAGCTGAGGTGTTACGAGCTCAAAAATCTTGTGCAACCTATATACAGGTTTTTGTAACTACAAATCGGTACAGTAGTGCCGACAAGCAGTACAGTAATAGTTGCACCATTACCATACCTGTACCTACAAACAATACCTTTATCTTAACACAACACGCACGCAAAGCATTACAGCGTATATATACCCCAGGCTACCGTTATAAAAAGGTTGGTGTTAATCTTACAGGATTGATACCTCAGCAGTATGTACAAGGTAACTTGTTTCAAAGCCCTGCCTTATATGATAAACGCTTAATGAATGTGATTGATGCGCTAAACCATAAGTTTGGTAAGGCCACAGTAGGATCTGCACTGGTGGGTACTAGAGTAGCGCAGTGGGAGCTTGTCAAAAAAGATCGTAGCAACCGCTACACCACGCAATGGGGAGAGTTGTTGGAATTAAAAAACAAATAAATAAGTTTTTATCTGCCACCATGTCAGTCTGTTTTCAATGGCACAATCATTGACTTATGGATAATGTCTTTAGGAATATTTTCCTTTAGATAATTAAACTGAATTTTAAAATACATATTTATAAGTTATGAGTAAAATAATTGGAATAGACTTAGGGACAACCAACTCTTGCGTATCTGTAATGGAAGGTAGCGAACCAACGGTAATCCCAAACGCTGAAGGAAAAAGAACAACACCATCTGTAATTGCTTTTGTAGAAGGTGGTGAAATTAAAGTAGGAGATCCTGCCAAAAGACAGGCAGTAACAAACCCTACTAAAACCATATCTTCTATAAAACGTTTTATGGGAAATAAGTACAGTGAATCTTCTGTTGAAGCTAAGCGTGCTGCATTTACTGTAAAAAAAGGAGATAACGATACACCACGTGTTGATATTGATGGTCGTTTGTACACACCGCAAGAATTAAGTGCAATGATATTGCAGAAAATGAAAAAAACAGCCGAAGATTACTTAGGCCAAGACGTAACACGTGCTGTAATTACGGTACCTGCTTACTTTAATGATAGCCAACGTCAAGCCACTAAAGAAGCTGGTGAGATTGCTGGATTAAAAGTAGAACGTATTATTAATGAGCCAACAGCGGCTGCATTAGCATATGGTCTTGATAAGAAAAGCACAGACCAAAAAATTGTAGTATTTGATTTTGGTGGTGGTACTCATGATGTATCTATCCTTGAATTAGGAGATGGTGTATTTGAGGTATTAGCAACAGATGGTGACACGCACCTTGGTGGTGATGATGTTGATCAAAAAATCATTGGCTGGCTAGCAGATGAATTTCAATCAGAAAATGACATGGATCTTCGTACAGACCCAATGGCATTACAACGTTTAAAGGAAGCTGCAGAGAAAGCGAAGATTGAATTGTCTTCTTCTGCACAAACAGAAATAAACCTGCCTTACGTAACAGCAACAGCTAGTGGACCAAAGCACTTGGTTAAAACACTAACACTTGCTAAGTTTGAGCAGTTAATTGATGATTTAGTAAAAAGAACTATTGAGCCTTGCCAAACCGCTATGAAAGCAGCTGGACTAAGCAACAGTGATATTGATGAGGTAATTTTAGTAGGAGGATCAACACGTATTCCTGCAGTACAACAAGCAGTAGAGAAGTTCTTTGGTAAAGCGCCAAACAAAGGAGTAAATCCAGATGAGGTAGTAGCCGTAGGTGCCGCTATTCAAGGTGGAGTGTTAACAGGAGATGTAAAAGATGTTTTACTTTTAGATGTAACACCACTTTCTCTAGGTATTGAAACCATGGGAAGTGTAATGACAAAGCTTATTGAGGCAAACACAACGATTCCTACAAAGAAGAGTCAAGTATTCTCAACAGCGGCAGACAATCAGCCATCTGTAGAGATTCATGTGCTTCAGGGAGAGCGCCCAATGGCAAATGACAACAAGACAATTGGTCGTTTTCATTTAAGTGATATTCCACCAGCACAGCGTGGAGTTCCTCAAATTGAAGTAACCTTTGATATTGATGCCAATGGTATTATCAAGGTAAGTGCTGAAGATAAAGCTACCAACAAAAAGCAAGATATTAGAATCGAAGCTTCTTCAGGACTTACAGAAGAGGAAATCCAAAAGATGAAGCAAGAGGCTGAAGCCAATGCAGATGCAGATAAGATTGCTAAAGAAACGGCAGACAAAATCAATGAAGCAGATGGTATGATCTTCCAGACAGAAAAGCAATTAACAGAATTTGGAGAAAAATTATCTGACGATAAGAAAAAGCCAATTCAAGATGCTTTAGAAGACCTTAAGAAAGCTTACGAGACAAGAGACCTTGAAACCTGTCTCTTATACACATCTCCGAGCCCACGAGACAGGCAGAAATCTCG
>CAJXUG010000120.1:0-6231 GCA_913060785.1 uncultured Flavobacteriaceae bacterium
CTACACTATCCTCTTCGTCGGCAGCGTCAGATGTGTATAAGAGACAGCTTCAAGGATGTATAACTGCTGGCTCAAATTACCAACATCCAATGCGTGGTCATAGGCTATGTAACTATATTTATTGGCTTTTTTGAATTGATCTAGCTTGTCATAATTGTATGCTTTTAGAATATACCCAAAGGCTGGGTAAGTAATGTGTTTTGATTTTGCAGTCAGTGCAATTACACTGTCTGTGTATTTTATATTGGTATAAGGGCTATAAGACTGCGCCAATCGATCAAAACCACGAGCCATCATAATGGTATCTGCCCTTTGCTTACCTCGTTGCAGGTATATACTAGCCACAAAGGAGGCCTTTAAAGAATCATGCCTTACAATTTCAAAATACTCCAGTAAACCCTCGTCTTTTAGTGATAATAGTTCAATATTGGAAAGCTCTTGGGCGTATATGGACACCGTAAACAATAAAATTAACAGAGATTTTAAATACATTGGTTTGATTTATAGTTTGTTATGATAAATTTAGTGAAAATCATGGGGCTTATTACACTCAGGCTAGAAAACACCTCTGATTTAATGATAACTAACTGAAAAACAAGGTGTAAACATGTTATTTCATACTAGTAATTCAAGAATTAACAGTGCTTTTTAATGAATGTATAACAACACCATTAGGAAACAAACAGATATTGTTAAATATTTGACCCAGCAAATCATCTGATTACTAACATGCTATAACTGGGGAGTTATTTTCATAGAGAATGAAAAGGTGATTTGCTTTTTTATGGAGTAGCTTAAAAAAAAAACGTAAATTGTTGCTACTAACTTTGTATCATGTCAAAACCCACTTCCCCATTTACCAAGGCTCAATTACTTCCACAAGAAGAGACCTTAGAAATTTCAAAACAAAAAGGAGCCTTATATATAGGCTTGCCTAAAGAAACTCATGCTCAAGAAAAACGTATTTGCTTGACACCAGATGCCGTTGCAGCTGTTGTTGCAAATGGACACAGGGTTTTACTAGAAGATGGAGCAGGTCAACAGGCTGGGTTCTCAAACACGGCATATAGTGAGGCTGGGGCACAAATAACCACAGAGACAAAAAAGGTATTTGGCTGTCCAATCATATTAAAAGTGGAGCCGCCAACACTAGAGGAAATAGCTTTAATTAATCCTAAAACAGTGTTGATTTCAGCTCTGCAGCTTAAAACAAGACAAAAAAGTTATTTTGAGGCATTAGCAAAAAAGAAAATTACGGCGCTTGCCTTTGAGTTTATTAAAGATGAAGATCATTCCTACCCTGCCGTTAAAGCCCTTAGTGAAATAGCCGGAACTGCATCAGTACTTATTGCTTCAGAGCTTATGGTAAAAGCTCAAAATGGTAAAGGTTTACTCTTTGGGAATATTAGTGGAGTACCACCTGTAGAGGTTGTTGTTATTGGGGCAGGAACTGTGGGTCAATTTGCAATACGTTCTGCCATAGGTCTTGGCGCTAATGTTAAGGTGTTTGATAGTTCAATAACACGTCTTAGAGATTTGCAATATAAAGTTGGCCATACCCTTTATACTTCAACCATACAACCAAAAAATCTAATGAAATCTCTTCGAAGATGTGATGTTGCCATTGGTGCTGTTAGAGGAAGTAACCGCTCCCCTATTATAGTTACTAAAAACATGGTCAAAAACATGAAAGAAGGAGCTATCATAATTGATGTTAGTGTAGATATGGGAGGATGTTTTGAAACTACTGAAATGACCTCTCATGATAATCCTACAGTTATTAAACATGGCGTAATTCATTACGGAGTTCCAAACATTCCTGCTAGGTATCCAAGAACCGCTTCTATTTCAATAAGTAATATTTTTACTCCCTATTTATTACAAATAGCAGAGTCTGGAGGCTTAGAACAAGCCATTCGTTTTGATAGGGGCTTAAAAAATGGTGTCTATTTTTATAGAGGTATATTGGCTAGCAAGGCAGTGGGTAATTGGTTTGATATGCCCCATAGTGATTTAAACCTATTAATGTTCTAGTACATTCCCTGACTCTACAAAAGTTGTAAGGGTTTGTACAACATAATCAATTTCATCTTTAGTGTTAAAACTAGAAAAAGAAAAACGTATAGAAGGCTTCTCTAAATCTTCATCTTTTAATATTGCAGACAACACATGAGATCCCTTAGTACTTCCACTTTGGCAGGCACTACCTTTAGAACACGCTATACCCTTTAGATCTAATTGAAACAATAGCATTATACCTTTTTGGGCAGAAACGGGAATACACACGTTAAGAATGGTATAAGAACTGTTGTCGTTATCATCACATTGGCCATTAAATTGAATTTCTGGTATTTCTTTGACCAGAGACTCTTTAAAGTAATCTTTCAGCCCTGTGATGTATTTTTTTTCTTGCGCTAAGTTTTGATAAGAAATCTTTAATGCCTCAACCATCCCAACTATAGCATATACAGGCTCTGTACCCGCTCTCATACCTCGCTCTTGAGCTCCGCCAACAATCATAGGTCTTATTCCAGAGTTCTTTCTAACAAATGCAAAACCAACTCCTTTTGGCCCATGAAATTTATGTGCAGCAACAGCTGCAAAATCTATAGGGATGTCACTAAAATCTAAATGATAATGTCCTATAGATTGAACCGTATCGCTATGAAATAAAGTGTCATATTTTTTACACAATACCGCAGTACGTTTTAAATCAAGAATATTACCAATTTCATTATTAACATGCATTAAACTTACCAACGTTTTTTGGGTAGTATCTGCAAGAAGGCTTTCTAAATGTGTAAAGTCTATGGCGCCGCAATGGTCTATATTAACATACTCAATAGTAACACCGTGGTTTGTTTGAAGCTCTTCAATGGCGTGTAATACAGCGTGATGTTCTATTTTGCTTGAAATAATTCTTGTAACACTAAGATCTTTAACACAGCTATTAATAGCTAAGTTGTCTGCCTCTGTACCACCAGAGGTGAAAATGATCTCTGCTGCAGAAACATTTAATATTTGAGCTACTTCTTTTCTTGCAGTTTCAATTAATGCCTTAGAAGACCTCCCAAAATCATGGGTAGAAGACGGGTTCCCAAACTCAGTTTGCAACACTTGGGTCATGGTACTTATTACCTCTGATCTGAGCTGTGTTGTAGCAGCATTGTCAAAATATACTTTTCTCAATGATAAAATATTAAAATGTTAACTAAAATATACAAACAAAAATACAGATAAATTTTTGATGATTAACATCCCTATCCTAAAGAAATGCGTTACTTTGTATTGCTATTTAATTCAAGACAATACCAATATGAGAAAGTACTTTTTTTTACTTCTAATGCCCATACTATTTCAAGGCTGTAATGACGGTGATTTTATTGTAACAAATTTTGATTTTGAGGATGCACAACTACAACAATGTGGGGATGCTACTAATGTAGTCTTCTTTAAAATAAATCCTCAAGTTAATGAAAGTATTTCTCTAAATATACCAACTTCCCAAGAGCTATTTATAGAGACGGGTACGCAAACATTTAATCTTAGTACTACAGAAAGTGTCGTAAACTATAGAGGTTTTGATGACACCGTTACACAAAGTTATTATTGCAATGCTATCCCTGCTACTTCTCCTGGCGTTGTTTTAGAATATATTGGCACCTCTGGAATAGCTAGACTTATATCTGAGACAACTCTAGATGATTTTGATGGTATAGATTTTGTAAATTCTGATGAATTGTCACAAGAAGGTTTTGGAGATTTTGATGGTGATGGTATCCCAAATTACCATGATTTTGATGATGATGGTGACAATGTATTAACATCTCAAGAAATTGGTGATGACCCATTAAACCCTAGAGACACAGACCTTGATGGTATGCCAGACTATCTAGATACTGATGATGACAACGACGGCATACCAACAATAAATGAAGATATAGATCAAAACCTCAATCCTGCAGATGATATTTCAACTCCTGGAGGACTTCCAAATTATCTTGATCCAGATCTAGCCATAGGTGTTGTTATAGAGGCTTATAAAGAACATGTGTATAACAGAACTAGTGATGGAACAATTATTATAGACAACCTAGTTTTGGTAAGTACACAGGAGCAAATTATTATTGAAACATTTACTCTTGGAGGTATTGATCAAATAAGAAATGAGACTATTGTACAAACTCCAGAGTTTTAAACCTTATAATTTACTTTGATGGATATAAATCTCTGTTGCTCCTCTCCCATATTTCTGGAAGTTTGCATCCTCAAAGCTAACTGCATCATACCTCTTTAAAAGATACTCTAATTCTTGTCTTAATACACCAGCACCAACCCCATGAATAAACACAACACGTTGTATTCCTTTTTTCATGGCAAAATGCAATTGTCTTTTTGCTGTATCTAGTTGTATCTCTAGCATGTCATAATTACTTAGGCCTCTTTGAGATGAAACCAATTGATGTATATGTAAATCTACCTCCATTGCAGGCTTTACACGTTGTTTTGGCTTTTGTGCCTTAGCATTTTTATGAGTAACTACTTCTTTGTTTTTTAGTACTTCAGAAATATTAGCCACAGAGAATTCTTGAGAAGAGATTGGGTTTTCTAAAACAACTAGTTCTTGCTTTTCATAGGCTATTTGGAAACCGTCAAGAGTTTCAACAACAACGGTATTATTTTCAATAGAAACAATAGTCCCTTCAACGTTATCATCAAGAACCTGTACCGTATCCCCTTTTTTCATTGTCTTAGTTTTATGATGTTAAAAATACAATTTTCATACTATAGATACTCATAAGTCACATGATTTATACCTGAAGTACAACTGCATTGTTCAAAACGTATGGTAACAAAAAGAGCCACTTTAAAAGCAGCTCTTTTTATTAACGTAGTGGCTTTAGAGTTACACCTCAAATTCTTTTAGTGTAGTAATAATAATAGAAATACACTCGTGCAGCTGCTCTAGAGTCATCACTAGCGGTGGCGCAAAACGAATAATATTTCCGTGGGTAGGTTTTGCCAACAAACCATTGTCACGAAGTCTCATACAAATATTCCAAGCAGTATCACTCTGCTCATCATCATTGATAAGTATTGCGTTTAACAATCCTTTACCCCTTACCCCATTACAAATAGTACTTGTTTGTATGAACTTGTTAAGTTCTGCTCTAAATATAGTTCCTAACTTATATGCATTTTCTGCAAGCTTTTCATCTACAACAACCTCTAAAGCGGCCATTGCAACTGCCGCTGCAATTGGATTACCTCCAAAGGTAGAACCATGAGATCCTGGTGTGATTACCTTCATGATGGGGTCATTTGCCAACACGGCAGAAACTGGATACGCACCACCACTTAGGGCTTTACCTAAAATTAAAATATCTGGCTTAACATCTGGGGTACCGCTACAGTCTCTCTTTTCGCAAGAGCAGTTACCACAAGTAGCCAAAAGCCTACCAGTTCTGGCAATTCCTGTTTGAACTTCATCTGCAATAAAAAGTACATTATGAGTTTCACATAATGCCTTAGCATCTCTCAAATAATTTTCACTAGGCACAAAAACGCCAGCCTCTCCCTGTATAGGTTCTACTAGAAATCCTGCTACATTTTTATTAGACTCTAAAACATCTTTCAATGCTTGGAGATTATCATACGCTACTTTAATAAACCCATTGGTGTAGGGTCCGAAATTTTCTTTTGCAACTGGATCATTAGAAAATGATATAATGGTGGTTGTCCTTCCATGAAAATTATTGTTACATACAACAATCTCAGCTTTGTTTTCTTGGATTCCTTTTTCTTGGTAGGCCCAACGACGACATATCTTTATGGCAGTTTCTACGGCCTCTGCCCCCGTATTCATGGGTAGTATTTTATCAAAGTTAAAATAGGACGTTGCAAACGCTTCATACTTTCCTAACATATCGTTGTAAAATGCACGGGATGTTAGACTTAGAGTTTGAGCTTGGGTAGTCATTGCTCCAACAATTTTTGGATGGCAGTGCCCTTGGTTTACGGCGCTATATGCAGATAGGAAATCATAATATTTTTTACCCTCTACATCCCAAAGGTAAACACCCTCACCTTTATTTAAAACAACTGGTAGTGGATGGTAATTGTGAGCTCCATATTTATTCTCTTGATCAATTGCTTTTTGAGACAATGTTTTCTCTGTTATAGACCTGTCTCTTATACACATCTGACGCTGCCGACGAAGAGGATAGTGTA
>CAJXUG010000121.1:0-6224 GCA_913060785.1 uncultured Flavobacteriaceae bacterium
TTATTGAGCAATATTCAACAAATTTTAAAAAAAAAATATTATTTAAAGGTATACGTTTATTATCTGTAATTCAAATACTTTGCCAACCACACCCCAGAGCTTGCACACGCTTGTAATAGGTAGCCCCCCGTTGGGGCGTCCCAGTCTAGCATTTCGCCAATACAAAATTGATTTGCTATTTTTTTAAGCTCAAAATATTGAGAAATTGCGCTTAAATCTATACCCCCAACAGTAGATATTGACTCGTCAATAGATGCGGTGTTTGCTATCTCTAAAGGAAAGTTCTTGATTTTTTGCGCTAATGTTTCTTTGTTTAAATACTCCTCTTTGGAGACATAGGTTTTTAACAAATCTATTTGAGCTGCGCTTAGTTTTAGTTCTTTCTTTAAGATTTGGGTTGTATTTTTATAACTAGATAATTGCATCTTGACATATAGGTTTTCTATAGATATTGAGGGTTTAAAATCAATATATATTGCCGCTTTTGAATTTGCAGCTAGTTGCGCTCTTATGAGAGGACTCAGACCATAAACGGCATTTCCCTCTAGCCCAAATTTGGTAATAACAGCTTCTCCTTTTTGCAATCTAGCATCACAAGAAATAGCAATATTTTTAAGAGGTGTTCCTTCATAGGATTTAATAAAACCGCTGTCCCAATTAATTTTATAGCCACAATTTGACCCTTGAAATATCTTTGTTTGAATTTTTTTTTCTGAAAATGTGTCTAGCCATTTCCCGTCTGAGCCGGTCACCCTCCAACTAGCTCCACCCAAACAAAATATAGTGTAATCTGCCTTAATTGCTTTGTCATTAATTATTGGGTTATTACTTTTATCCCATCCAGAGAAGGTATGCTCATATTTTACAACAACGCCTTTCTCTTTAAGTTTTTTAGTAATAGCATTTAAAACTTCAATGGGTTTTATCCCTTGTTTTGGATAGACTCGTTTACTGCTTCCAATGTATGTAGGTATGGCTATTGTTTCTAGCCAATTTCTAAAATCGTCATTTGTAAAGTTTTGTAATACCTTGTCTAGAAACCCAGTAGGGGTGTACCTCTTTACAAGTTCTTGAGTGTTTTCTGAGTGTGTTATATTAAATCCTCCTTTACCAGCAACTAAAAATTTACGCCCAAAGGTTTTGTTTTTCTCATAGATAGTCACCGAGAACTTTTCGGAATCTAGAAAACAAGCCAACAAAAAAGCTGAGGGTCCACCACCTATAATTGAAATCTTTTTTTTCATGTGGCTTGGGGTTCTATTTTGTAAACCCTATTGGTTTTTAAATGCCCAACGAAGATAAATTAATTTAGTTAATTAACTTCTCTTGAAAATAGCAACAAATGTAATTTAGTACAGTATATTTTTATACCTGAGCTTCTTTTTTACAATAACAAGAATGCTTTTAAATCACTATAGTTTGAAATTGTAGTTGCTACCTTTTTGTTTGCTTTGACAGCTTGTATTTGTTTTGGCAAAGCCTGTTTTGTTTTGACAACTTCTTCAACAACATCTAGAAACTTGGTAGGATGCGCTGTTTCTAAAAACACACAGTGCGCTGTTGTGTTTTTCTCTACATATGCCTTACAACCTAAATAGCCAACCGCTCCATGAGGGTCTGCGACATAGCCGTGGTTGGTATAGATATCTAACATAGCTTTTCTTGTTTGTGAATTGTTAAAACTAAAAGAAGATAGATTTTTTTGTAAGCTGTCAAATTTATTTTTATAGATTTCTTGAATTCTAATAAAGTTGCTAGGATCTCCAACATCCATGGCATTGCTAATGGTTTGCACAGATTTTACAGGCGCGTACAGCTCTGTTTTTAGATATCTTGTCACCACATTATTATCGTTATTAGCCGCTATGAAATGTTTAACAGGAAGCCCTAATTGTTGCGCCATCATACCTGCACATACATTTCCGAAATTTCCACTTGGCACAGAAAAGACAATATCTTTATGTGCTTTATACAGCTTTTTATAGGCAAAGAAAAAGTAAAACATTTGAGGCAACCAACGCGCCACATTAATTGAGTTTGCAGAGGTTAATTGTATTTTATTGGTAATATCTTTATCTAAAAAAGCATTTTTAACCATGGCTTGACAATCATCAAAGGTGCCCTGCACTTCCAGCGCGCTTATGTTTTGCCCAAGGCTTGTTATTTGCTTTTCTTGGATATCACTTACTTTTTTTCTTGGATATAGTATCACTACATTAACATCCTTAACTCCTAGAAAACCATTGGCTACCGCTGCGCCTGTATCTCCAGAGGTAGCTACCAATACGGTCACTATGTTTGTGTTGCCCCTATTAAAATACTCTAAACAACGTGCCATAAAACGCGCTCCAACATCTTTAAATGCCATGGTTGGTCCATGGAAGAGCTCTAGGGTTGATATGTTTTTACTCAGCGATACAATAGGAAAATCAAAGCATAGGGTTTCGTCTATTATTTTTTTTAGAATACCCTCAGGGATTTCTGGTGTTACAAACTGCTTTATAGCCTCAAAAGCAATTTCAACAACAGACAAGGCATCTATGTTCTCAAAAAATGATTTTGATAAAGGTGTTATTTTTTTAGGAAAATACAGTCCTTTATCATCTGCCAATCCTTTAATAACAGCATCCTTAAAAGATACTTCTTTGGCTTTTCTATTTAAACTGTAGTATTTCATTTTTTGTTATTCTTAATTATCCTAGACCGCTTATCTACTCTAGACTATATTAAAAGTACCCAAACCACTATGGTTTTGCACAATGAAAAAGTAAATAACATTCTATAGATAATTACCACCTTTAGTAAATCACTAGCAGTTTAAATACTTTGTGCAAAATCTAAAAATACTTTTTTATGAAGTTCTAGATTTATCTGTGGAGATACTGAAACGCGCGCTATATAATCTTTATCTCCTTCTTTGGTAGTACCTTGGGTAGATGTGGCCGGAATGGTCCAGTAACAACCCTTTAATTGCCCATAACTCACACAGTATTTGCTTTGATCTGGTATTTGCGTAATCATAGCCTTAATGAGTTTATGGTTTAACACTCTTTTATAGGTTTCCTTCTCTTGTGCTGTATTTCCCTTGGTAGGTAGGTCTAAAGAAAATACAGAGGGAGTAAAGCCTTGATTTGCTAATTCTTGAGATACAAAGTTGATTTTTGCCTGTGGCAACACCTCTTCAATGTAGTTTACAAATTCACGGGTATTTTTATAGGCGTCCATAATCCTTTGATTCATAGATGGTAATTGCCTTGCTAATATTTCATACTGCAAGTTTGTAGCCTCATTGTCACAAAGCTCAAGATGTAATGCGATTTTACTAGTAAACACATCCCCTTTTTTGTTTGCAATACAATATCCTGCCGTACATAGTCCTCCACTTGGAAACTTAGATCCACTGGCGTATGCTATTGCCTTAACACTAGATAGGGTAGCATCATCATTTAAAAAGTGCAGGTTAGGGCAAAATGTTTGGTCTAATATAAATACAGGGGCTATTGCTTTTTCACCACTAGAGGTCTTTCTTGAAGCGCTTAACACTTTTTTAAGCGCTTCAAGATCTGGAACTTCAACTCTGGGGTTTGTGGGTATTTCTGCAATAATATATGCTATGGCATCTTGCTGCGCAATTTGCTCTAAAACAGCATCAATGCTTTGCACCATATCATTGTCTCCATCTACAGGTAGATCAACCACTTCAACATAATCTATAGCTGCAGCAACTCGTCTTGCTTGGTCGTTTGTGCCGCCATAACAGTTTGGAGGCACTACAAATTTTATGGCTTTGCCCATATGGTGCTCCATTGCATGATCTACAAGGCCCATCATAATTGCATATTGGATAGACAATCCACTAGAGCCAACAAGTGGTCTTGTGTTTGTGCTAGTAATCGTTTTTATACTAGAGAGAACAGATGCTTTATTTGCCTCTAAGGTTCTTGGTGTTTCTTTTACAGAAATGTGTAAAAGTTTTTGCAATGCTACCAAACAATTGGCAGGTGTCATGGCTATAGTTTCTCTTCTTCTAACATGTTGTATCTGAGAAATATAAGACTTATTGTGATCTCCATTAACTAGCAAAACACTACCAAGGCTTTCATCTATAGATACAAGAAAGTCAATACTTTCATGAAGGTCTAATGTTGTCACATCCTTATTTTCAGAAATAAAAATGGTACTGCCATCAAAAGATTCAATAGCCTCTGGGGTATTTACACGCTTTAGACTAAAGGTATATCCATATACTTGTTTTAGTACCTCTAGGTGTTTTAAATTTGGTTGCTCATGGGTGTAAACAATTTGGGTGTGTTTTTTCTCTAGTGCATTTTGTCTTAAAATGGCCAATAGTGGCATTGTTTTAGAAGAAAAACTAATGACATTTTTTGAATCTAGGTTGCATGTTTTTGCTATACCCCATTCTAACAGACATGATAGAGGGTGTCCTAACCTAATGTAATCATAGGCTGTTGGTAGCTTTTCAAGTGCTTTTGATGTGAAGTTATTTTCTTTGTATAGGGATTCAAGTGTATTAGTGAATTCAGTTTTAGCCAACCCTTCATTATAAATATCAAGCCGGTGTGTGGTTGTATGTAACCATCCTAAGGGCATGTTTTCTAGAACATTTTTGATATAATGATGCACTTTATTATTCTTCATACCTCTTTCAATTTTAGTGGGTATAAATTTACGTTAATAAGATAGATTTTTAATACCTTTTTAATGCTTTTTGTAATGTATTACCCCACGAAATTAGGCGTTAATTTTCTTGGAGAGTTCTCATGTTTATCAATACATTTGAAAAAAAAATAAAAACATATTTATGAAAAATTTTAAAGTAGTAGTAGTAGCATTAGTTATGAGTATCGCAGCAATTTCATGTAGTAGCGATGATGACAACAACAACAACACTTCTAATAATGTGATGAGCATTGCAGGAGAAGAGTTTGATATTTCAGCAGCAGTTTTAATTGAATACGGTGAAAACGAAGATGGTTCTTACGATTGGGATGTTGTATTATTAGGAGAAGGTTTAACTGTAAATAATCAAGATCTTGATGGTTCTGGTGCTACATTATATCTTGATTTAAACACAAATAACGCTGATGGTCTTAGGGCTGGAACGTATACTTTCTCTCCAAATTATGAAAGAGAAGAATTTACTTGGGTAGCAATTGAAGGTTGTCAGAATTCTGATGGTCTTGATTGCCAGTCTGGATATAGCCAAGGTCAAGACGGTACAGTTGTTATTACTGGTTCAGGATCTAATACTACCATAGAGGTAATAGTAACTGACACTGATGGAGACAATATAAGCGCTAATTACACAGGAGGTTTTATTTCTCTTTAATGTAAAGTACTAAAAAGCTAAATTCAAAAATAAAAGCCTCATTGTATGTTATATACAATGAGGCTTTTATTTTGTCATGCTGTTTTTAAAATTATTCTATTCTAATTTTTCTCCGTGCTGGCTTAAATCAAGCCCTCTTTCTTCTTGATCTTCTCTTACACGCATTGTTAAAACCCTGTCAACAAACATGTACAGCAGGTAACTTCCAAAAAAGCAATACACCGATACAAGTACCAATCCTAAAAGGTGATACAAAAATGTATCTGTTTGGCCATATATAAGCCCCACCTGTTTTGCAAATACTGCCGTTAGTAACATTCCAACAATACCTCCAACCCCGTGGCTTGGAAAAACATCTAATGTGTCATCAACATTGGTTTTGTTTTTTAAGTGGATCGCATAGTTTGAAATAATAGCCGCTATAAATCCAATAAACATGGATTGGCCAATATTTACAAAACCTGCCGCTGGTGTAATTGCCACAAGGCCCACTACAGCACCAATACAGGCGCCTACTGCAGACATTTTTCTGCCCAGCATTCTTTCATAGAAAATCCAAGTAATCATTGCAGTTGCAGAGGCTATATTAGTGTTTGCAAATGCAATTACTGCATCTGAGTTTGCTCCAAGGGCAGATCCAGCATTAAATCCAAACCATCCAAACCACAGTAGCCCAGTTCCTAGAATTACGTAAGGAACATTTGCAGGACTTTCTATTACCTCCTTTCTTTTACCTAAAAATATAGCACCAGCTAGGGCAGCAAACCCTGCAGACATATGCACTACGGTTCCTCCTGCAAAATCTAAAATACCCCAATTTCTAAAAAGACCATCTGGATGCCAAGTCATGTGTGCAAGTGGGCTGTATATAAGC
>CAJXUG010000122.1:0-6180 GCA_913060785.1 uncultured Flavobacteriaceae bacterium
GTATGAAATGTAGCCATATAGTTGTATTATTTTACAAAACTAACGATTGTTAGTTACAATAGCAAATATCTCAAAATAATTATACAATACCAGATATTAGTACAGACACCAATTCTTTCTTTAAAACATTCACCTCTAGTTTTCCTCGTTTCTCATTCCAAAGATAGAGGGTTCTTAAAGTAGAGAGAATAGAGAAAAGAATAACCTCAGGTTCTTTAGCCTTAATTTGCTTTTCTTGGATTCCTTGTTTTATAATGCTCCTGAAATTTTCTTCGTACTGGTCACGCATGGCAATAAAGTCTAACAAATCCTGGCCATCTAGATGCATCCAATCATTATTTAACGCTGCTATAGCATCTGCATGGTGCACGGTAATATCGATATGTACTTCAATGAGTTTTTTAAGGCGCTGCAGTGCAGTGCCGTCTTGAGAAGTAATGGTTTGAGTGCTGTTGGTAAATTCTTTGGCAACCTGGAGTACCAAGGAGGATAAGATTTCTTGTTTGCCTTTAATGTGGTTGTATAAACTTGCCGCCTTTATATCCATTTGCTGGGCAATGTCTCTCATAGAAACGGCACTGTATCCTTTTTCTTTAAATAGTTTTGCTGCAACAATAACTATTTCTTCTTTGCGGGTTAGTTTCATTACAGTAAATATAACAAAACAATCTTGGCAAAACAGAGAATTATAACCCGTATGAAATTGACACCCTACACAACAAAATATATGGCATAAAAAAAGCCTTGCAAATGCAAGGCTTAACTTTCTTTAAAAAATTAGAAATTAATAGTTCCAAAGATCAATTTCAATATTTCTAATTTGTTCTTTTATTCTGTCAGACTCTAAAAGTTGCATAAATGCATTTTCACTAATGTATTCTTTAACCTCTCTATCTCCTTGAACATTTTCTTCTTTGTAAATAAGACTGTTAAATCTTCTTGAATTTAATAAATGGTCGAAAGAAATGGGTCTAGAGGTGTTTTTTCTATTAAAAGCCTTAGCCTGGTGTAACACCTCTCGTGCTGCTGGAAAATAAACCCAAAACAGTTCAACTAAATTATCACCACCACCATCATCTGCAAAAGCTTTTGATCGCGCCTCTGGTGCAACAGGACAAATTCCCAGCACACGATATCTAAGCTCGCCAAGGCGAGAATCTAAATACCATAACCCTCGTATTCTCCACTGCTCGATATCTGCAGCATCAAGGGTGAATTCTCTAATATACTCATCATCTACAATGCCTTCTGCATTAAATTGATCAATACCATAATCTGTAGTATCTCTATACACCAAAGAAGCATCTAAATCTTTTAGGGTTCTTTTTTGAGTGAAATAAGAATCTGAGTACACATCTTTGATAGTACCGTTTTTCATGTTGGTTACAAGAACATCATATAAAGGACGTCTATCAGAACCAATGTTGTTGGTGTCTATAGGATAGTATAACGGGAAGTTTACACGTTCATCAAGATCGATAATTTCCCAGGTGGCTTTTGACCAAAGCAAATCACGCTCATCTATATAACCATATGGCAATGGCTCATCATTATCATAAGCAAGTTGATCTAAGGTCTTTACTCCAATATCCTCTGGTGTTGCCGAGTTTAAGATATTTAATTGTGCATTTGCACTAGATATACCTAAAACAACAACAAAAGCAGCTAAAACTATGTTCCTTAATTTCATTTGTTCCTTTTTATTAAAAAAGTGATCCTATTAATCACACTTGATATTTAAAAATAACGCATATCAAGCGTGATTATTGTATTTCTTAGTTTGTTAACTCAATACAGATTGGAGATATTTTCTTCAATTTGTAACTGCTGTTTCCAGCTATGTTTGCAGTAATGTCAAAAATTTGTAAGGTCTCACCACGCTTTGCCCTTTTAAGAGCTCCAGAGGCTTGACTATTCAATTTTCTACCATTTACTTTAATTGTTGGTTGCCCACTTACTTTGAAACTAAATCCAGTTACATTTAACTTTAGATCAAAATCAAAATCTTGTAATGCTGCACCAACACTTGACTTCTCAAGTCCTTGACGTTGCATTCTAACACAACCTCCATCTCCATCTTCACCACGAATGGTTCCTGTTGGGCGTGGAATATCTTTAATACGGAAGGTTGCACTATCTCTTACTGGATCTCCATCAGGAAGCGTACCAGATACATTAATAGTTACTTCTCTACCTCCTCCAGGATTCATAGCATATGCACTTCCTTTTACTTTGGTTAAACCCGCAGCATTTGCTCGTATCTTGTTGTCTTGAATACCCGCAAATGTAATGGTCATTGGGTTAGACACTCCGCGATACACCACATTCATCTTATCTGCAGCAATAGTAGCATTGTTTGGCTTATTAATGGTAGTAAATTTTTTATCTACAAGTACCTCAACCTCTTTACCATCTTGCAAGTAAACAAGTTTTCCAGTAATTTTATGATCACCAACTGAGCCAGTTCCTACTTTTAGAACTACTTTACCGCCGTCATACTCAAATTGGTTGTCCTTAACTTCTTTTCCATCAACCAATAACTCTACTCTAGCTGGTTTCGTAGAAGCATCTACACGTCCCAGTGATAACATACCATCAAAGGTAGAGCCTGTATAATAGGCCCCCTTAGAGGTTGTCATTACAGTCTCATAGTTATCAAGCTTTGCAAGTTGCTTTAGGTTTCCTGAAAGAAGTGTAGATAACAATTCATTTTCCACAGACTTGATATCATTTTGGATTTGCGTCATTTTAGTTAATGAAGAAACCATAGGAAAAGCAACATAATTGTAGCTTATGTAATCCTTAACAACTCCTTCACCATCTGTAATGTCTGCAGAGCTGAAGTCATTATTAAGTTGATTTGTTAAGGTTGGATTAGAATCTCCAAGTAATGCTACCATACCATCTCTGTAGGTATCCATTTGATTTAAAAACTCTTGACCAGCTTCTGTCATCTTACCACCTTCATAATAAAGTGCATCTAGATAACCAGAGGTATCCATGGTTTCATAGTCTGTATTATCTTCAACCTCAGATAATAGCATTTCTTTTTGAAGTGCTATGTAATCATTGTAGGTTTTTGACAGCTGATCTGCTGCATTAGCAGTTGCTGCAGCTGCCTTAAACTCATCGTTCTCATTAGCCTTTTTTGAAATCTCGGCCAATGCTAAAGAGTTTTTAGATGCATAGCTTGTATTTGCACGATCTAATTTTTCATTAATTGATCCAAATGCAGATAATACTTCTTTAGACATGTTTAATGCCAACATCGCGATGAAAACCAAGTACATTAGGTTAATCATCTTCTGTCTAGGGGTTTGTTTTCCTCCTGCCATAATTTTATTTTAAATATTTTTATTTATTGAAATTATGATTAGTTTCTGCTCATTGCTGATAACATACCACCGTATACTCCGTTTAATGAAGAAAGACTTGTAGTTAAGTGCTCCATTTGTGCTTTTAATTGCTCTGCATTTTCTGCAACACGCTCATTTACCTCAGTTTGACGTGATGTAGACTCTACCTGTACTTTATACAAACTATTTAATGATTCCATTTGAGCCGCAGCCATTGCCATTTCTTCGCTGTACTTTTTAGTAGAGTTCATAGCATCGGCAGTTGGTGTCATTCCTTTTGCTGCACCTTCTAAAGAAGAAATGCTTGTAGAAAGACTCGTGATTAACTCACCATCTATGCGGGCATCTTTTAACATCTGGTCTAATTTTTTTGATAATAGACCTTCTGGAGACTCTCCCTTTCCACCAGAGGCTGCTCCTCCAGCTAATTCTGGATATACTAAAGACCAGTCTAGATCATCATCTATTGGCTCAAAAGCAGAAATTGCAAAAATAAGTGCCTCGGTTACAAGACCTACTGTTAATAATGTATTTCCATCAAATGGAAAACCAAAGTCCCAGTGAAGAATTTTAAATAATGCACCAATAATTACAATCGATGCTCCAAGGCCATAGGCCATGTTAAATAATTTTTTTGTAGACTTTGACTGTGCCATAATAATTTTTTTTAGTTTAAGTTTAAGTAGTTGAGTTTAAGTTTAAGTTTTTAACGTTTTATCTCGCGTCACCGAAGTTTTGATTTAAAGTAATATCTGTACCCATGTAATCTTGTACGGTTCTAAAACCAATGTAGCTTCTTGCAGAATCTGCATATTCATAGTTTCGTGAACTAACCTCTAAAAAGTAAGCAACATCTTTCCAAGAACCGCCACGCGTTACTTTACGGAGGTTTGTTGGATCATTTACAAGCGGATTCATTGTTGAGTTATAATCGTAAGAAGCAGCCTCGTAAGAACTGTCTACCCACTCGGCTACATTACCTGCCATGTTATACAGGTTATAATCATTCGGCTCATATGAGTTGGCCTCTACGGTGTACAAAGCTTGATCTGCAGCATAGTCTCCACGAAGGGGTTTAAAGTTTGCTAAAAAGCAACCTCTGTCATTTTTCGTGTAAGGTCCTCCCCATGGAAAATCTCCTCCTTGGATACCACCACGAGCAGCATACTCCCACTCTGCTTCACTAGGAAGACGGAATGAATTTACAAATTCACGATCTCTTTTTTTCTGGTTTGAATTTTTATACAAGGTTCTCCAAGCGGCGAATGCCTTAGCCTGTTTCCAAGTTACCCCAACCACAGGATAGTCTCCATAGGCCTGGTGCCAGAAGTAATCATTGTGCATCGGCTCGTTGTAGGAATAGTTGAAGTCTCTAATCCAAACTGTTGTATCTGGATATATGTTAAGACTTTCTTTTTTGATAAAATCTTTTCTTTTGCTTGTCTTATCTTGTGCAGCGGCTCCAATATCCATGTAAGAATACTGAAAATTAAGTTTAGATACATCCAGTGTGCGCTGCCCGTTGTAAGATTCTTCCATTGGCAGGTACATGCTATCCATAACCTCAACGTAATACTCATCAGGATATTCGGCAGTGTCCCAAATTAAATCTATGTTGTTGTTGATTTTTCTACCTTCGTAGAAATCATCTCCCATTCCATAGTAATTATCTTCCATGTATTGGTCATAAGGTGTTTTCTCTTCGTCTTCGTTGTCAAGAAATGCAAAATCTCCAATACCAGCTTCTCCATCTCCGGGAGTTTCTCCTAATTCATCTGCTAGAATAGCCAATTTTAAACGCACTGTTGAATCTCTAACCCATTCTACAAATTGACGGTATTCTGAATTGGTAATTTCTGTTTCATCCATATAAAAGGACCGAACAGTAACAGTTTTAGTAGGGGCGTCATTAACGGACACAAAATCATCTCCAGATTTACCCATAACAAAGGCACCACCTGGGATAAGAGTCATTCCATAGGGTTTCTCTGGGAGCCATTTTTTACCTTTTACTCCAACAAGTTCCCCTCTGTCTCCAGAGTTACAACTGGACATTAAGGCAACAATCGCAGCCAATGCAATAAACTTTTTCATAGGTACTGGGTTAAATTCTAATTTCAAGTGTGTAAACCTATCGATATATTTTATTAGCCGTTATTATAAATGTTCACGGACGAACTGCTCCACATTCAGAGGCTGGCCCTTAGCTAGATAATGAGCATCTAGCGTATAGGCCATTTTCTCCAATGGTGCATTTTCATAACCATAAGTCTGAATTTCTTGGATATAACGATTTATGAACCCCTGCGGAGTTAGTAAGCGCCATTGAAGGACATGCACTAACTCATGGAAATGTAACCGTAACTCTTTGGCAGCTTTCCGTTCAACATAATAGGTATCATTGTAGGTGATCCCAGAAACACTCATATCTATAAAGCTTCCGAACCCAGCCTGCCTCAACTCAGGGAAATCAAGCTTAGGGATATCATCAGTAACAACAAAGTAAGATGTACTCAGTATGTCTAGGGAATAGAAACCTTCAAATTGATCGCGAAAAATGGCGCAAGATTGACGCTCTTCCTTGTAGTCAGTATTCGTTTGGCTAATCCATGCCTCTATTTTTTCAAGCACAAGTAATCCTTACATAAGATGTATCTTAATCTAAAGATATAGTGAGCTGTCGATTATATGAATGCAACCTTCACAGACAAAGGTGTGACCGCTACGTAAGGCTATCAAAATCAGTCTCTACGCGACATAATTCGCGCCCCTATGTCTGTCTCTTATACACATCTCCGAGCCCACGAGACAGGCAGAAATCTCG
>CAJXUG010000123.1:0-6142 GCA_913060785.1 uncultured Flavobacteriaceae bacterium
CTATCCTCTTCGTCGGCAGCGTCAGATGTGTATAAGAGACAGGCGCTTGCTTTAAGCATCACTGGATAGCCTGTTTTTTTGGCAACTTTAATACATGTTTTAAAATCTGGGATTACTCCTTCGCTTCCAGGCACACAAGGTACCCCTGCAGCAATCATGGTTGATTTTGCATTTGCCTTATCACCCATTCTGTCTATCATCTCTGGAGAGGCTCCAATAAACTTAATGTTGTGTTCCTCACAAATTTTTGAAAATTTTGCATTTTCAGAAAGAAACCCATATCCTGGATGGATCGCGTCTGCGTTTGTGATTTCTGCTGCGGCAATAATGTTACTTACTTTTAAGTAACTCTCGCTACTTGGCGCTGGTCCAATACATACCGCCTCGTCTGCAAACTTTACATGCAAACTTTCTTCATCAGCTTTACTATAAACAGCCACCGTTTTAATGCCCATTTCTTTACAGGTACGTATGATACGAAGTGCTATTTCACCCCTATTGGCAATCAATATTTTTTTAAACATATCTCTTTTATTTAAACTTATAACTCACGACTTTGTTCTCACAAAGGTTGTTAAAACTCTATCTAAGATTTAAAATATAAATTATGATGGGTCTACTAAAAATAGTGGCTGATCAAACTCTACAGGAGAGGCGTCATCTACCAATATCTTCACAATTTTACCAGAGACTTCACTCTCTATTTCATTGAAAAGTTTCATGGCCTCAATAACACATAAAACGTCTCCCTCTCCAATAACAGATCCTACCTCAACAAACATAGGTTTGTCTGGTGATGGCTTACGGTAAAAAGTACCAATAATTGGTGATTTTACAGTGATAAGGTTAGATTCCTCTTTGGTTTCTGCAGGAGCTTCTGCAGCAGGCAATGCAGCGGCAGGTGCTGGAGCACTAGCAGCCATTTGTGGCATTTGCTGTATAAAGGTGGTTTCACCCTTATTGTGGTCTCCTGTTCTAATGGTAATTTTAACGTCTTCCATTTCAAGTTTTACCTCACTAGCGCCAGACTTAGTTACGAACTTGATTAAACTTTGAATGTCTTTTAATTCCATAATATAATTGTTTGTTAATAGGTACTTGTTTTATTATTTTGGATCATAGGCCCATTTTACATAAATGGAGCCCCAGGTAAAACCTCCTCCAAAAGCGGCAAAGACGATATTGTCTCCTTTTTTAAGTTGATTTTCATAATCAAATAAACACAGGGGTAATGTCGCTGATGTTGTGTTACCGTATCTGTGAATGTTTAACATCACTTTATCTTGTGGCAAATTCATTCTTCTTGAAGTTGCGTCTATTATTCTTTTATTGGCCTGGTGTGGCACTAGCCAGCTTACATCATCACCCGTTAAGTTGTTTCGTTGCATTATTTTTTCTGAAACATCTGCCATTTTAGAAACAGCAAATTTAAATACTGTTTTCCCATCCTGATGAACAAAGTGCTGTTTGTCTGCAATGGTTTGGTTTGATGGTGGTAAAATAGATCCACCTGCATCAATTTTAAGACTTGGTCTTCCAACGCCATCAGAGCGTAATATTTCGTCTTGCAGGCCAAGTCCTTCTAGGTTGGGTTCAAACAAAACAGCTCCAGCACCATCTCCAAAGATAATACATGTGGTGCGATCTGTATAATCAACAATAGAAGACATTTTATCTGCCCCAATGAGTAATACTTTTTTGTATCTGCCAGACTCTATGTATCTGGCTGCGGTAGACATACCAAAAAGAAAGCCCGAACATGCCGCCGCTAAATCATACGAAAAAGCATTTACCGCGCCTATTTGTGAGGCTACGTAAACACCTGTTGCTGCTACGGGCATATCTGGTGTGGCGGTTGCCATGATCACCATGTCTATATCTTCTGGATTGATGTTGTTTTTTGAAAGCAGTTGCTCAGCTGCTTTTATGGCCATAAAGGAAGTTCCTTGACCTTTTTCTTTTAAAATGCGACGCTCTTTAATTCCTGTCCTTGAGGTAATCCACTCGTCGTTGGTGTCTACCATTGTTGCCAGTATTTTGTTTGTTAAAACATACTCAGGAACATAGCCTCCAACAGCAGTGATTGCAGCAGTAATGGTACTCATAGAATTTGTTTAAATTCAGTAAAAAGAGTTTAAATCTCTCTAAAAAGCCCGAAAAATAGTCAATTTTAATCAAAATAAAGTCTTTTTTGACTTTTTTGATTCTTACCAATAGTTCAGAAAACAAAAAACTCTCACAGGTTGTGAGAGTTGTCTGTATATAACTTTTTTAAAACCCTATGCTTCTACTTCTTCTACTGCATCAATAACAATTTGACCACGGTAGTATAGTTTACCTTCATGCCAGTGCGCTCTATGGTATAGATGCGATTCTCCGGTTGTAGGATCTGTAGCAATTTGCGGTGCAACTGCTTTGTAATGTGTTCTTCTTTTATCTCTTCTAGTTTTGGAGATTTTTCTTTTAGGATGTGCCATTACGCTTTATTATTTATCGTTTAATAATTTTTTTAATGAATCCCATCTTGGATCTGTAGGTCCTTGTTGGAGTTCTTCTGTATCTTCTTTGGTTGCCTTTGGGCTTAACTGTTCAAGTTTGTCGAGAATGTCGCTTTGCAATGTTCCATCTTCTATTCCTGGATGTATTCTTCTGCTGGGTAAATTTAAAATTATAGACTCATAAATGAATTGTTGAATATTAACCTCATAACTCCCGTGTGGAATTTGTAATAAATCTTCATTTTCATCATTAAAATCATCTCCAAACTTTACAATAAAATGGTAGCTTCCCTCCACAGACTCGTTATAGGTCTCGTTGGTAACGTCACAATTTACATTTACATCGCCCGTGTAGGATAATGTAAACTCCATAAAGGTTGTTTTTTTATCTAGCAGTACATCAAGAGAAATGGTTGCTCCATTAAACTCGTCATACTCAAAATGCTCAAAGAACGTATTGTCTATTGTAAAATCAAAGTGATGCTCTCCAAGTTTCAACCCAACAAAAGGGATTGTAAATTCTTTCAAATCTCTCATAATCACACCAAATTGAAATATCCGCCTTACGCATAAAGCGGGTGCAAAGATAAAAAATTATTTCATTTGCAAATTATTTTATCACTACTTTTTTACAAAGGGTTTGCGCTTGCTAATTTTTAAGGGGTTTTCTGCAGAAATTAGATACTCTTTTCTGGTTTTAAAAATAGTAATAGCATTAAAAACTGCTGCCCTAAAAGAGGTAAAATCTGCTTTGTTTTTACCAGCAATATCATAAGCGGTGCCGTGGTCTGGCGAGGTTCTTATCTCACTAAGACCGGCGGTGTAGTTTACCCCAGAGCCAAAGGCTAATGTTTTAAAAGGCACAAGACCTTGGTCATGGTATGAGGCAATAATAACATCAAAGTTTTTATAGTTTGCAGTGCCAAAAAAGCTGTCTGCAGCATAAGGACCGAAGACTGTTTTACCATTATTACGCAAATTATCAAGCGTTGGACGCATAATTGTGTCGTCCTCGTTTCCAATAACGCCGTTATCTCCCGTATGAGGATTTATTCCTAAAACGGCTATTTTGGGCTTAGCGATTCCAAAATCTTGAATTAGTGTTTTATGGATGGTATTGATCTTTTTTTCTATGACCTCTCTGGTAATGTTTGCTGAAATGTCTTTTACCGCTACATGATCTGTCAAAAGGCCTACTCTTAAGGTTTCTGAAATCATCAACATCAAGCTGTCTCCCTCCAATTCTTGTTGCAAATAATCTGTGTGGCCAGGAAAATTAAAGGTCTCTGACTGTATGTTTGATTTGTTTATAGGAGCGGTTACAAGGGCATCTATCGAATTTTGTTTAAGCGCTGATACAGCGGCCTCTAATGACTTTACAGCATACTGGCCAATAGTGTTATCTTGTTTTCCAAAATCAATAGCTACGGGTTCTTTCCAGAGGTTGAGAACATTAATTTTTTTGGGTATTATTTTATCTAAGGTGTCAATCCCGTGAAGGTTTATATCTATGTTGTAGTGTTTTTTAAAAAAAGAAAGCACCTTAACAGAGGCAAAAATAACAGGCGTACAAAATTCTAGCATTCTTGGATCTTGAAACGTTTTAAGCACAATCTCACTACCTATGCCGTTTAGATCACCAATTGAGATTCCTACTATTATTTTATCTTGATTACTCATATAGGTCGTTTCTTTATCGTTATTTTTGTAGCACAAATGTAACCAAATTACTCATGTTTACAGGAATAATTGAATCCTTAGGTAAAATAAAGTCTCTCACCAAAGAGGGAGAGAACTTACATATAGAGGTGTCCAGCGAGCTGGCTCCAATGTTAAAAATTGACCAAAGTGTTGCCCACAATGGTGTGTGCCTTACGGTAGTTTCTTTAACAGAAACCAGCTATGTTGTTACGGCAATTAAAGAAACACTTGATAAAAGCAATATTGGTCAATTAAAAACAGGCACGGTTGTAAATTTAGAACGGGCCATGAAACTTGGAGATAGACTAGACGGACATATTGTTCAGGGTCATGTTGACCAAACCGCGGTATGCCAAGAAATAAAAGAGCAAAACGGTAGCTGGGTGTTTACCTTTACCTATGACAGCTCTTTAAACAACATCACCATAGAAAAGGGCTCTGTTACAGTAAACGGGGTAAGCCTTACGGTGGTAAACTCTAGGGCAAACACCTTTAGTGTTGCCATCATACCCTACACCTATGCCCACACAAATTTTAACACCTTTGAGAAAGACACCATGGTAAATTTAGAGTTTGATGTCATCGGTAAATACGTAAAGCGCATAACCCAAGGGTATCTATAGTTTTTCTAGTACAACAAAAAAAGCCCCGCAAATTGCGGGGCTTTTTTTTGAGAGTATCACAAACTACTCTTTTGATTTTTCTTCTTGCTCTTCTACCATAACTCTTTCGTTAACAGTAAACTCTTTGATTTTTCCGTCAACAACAAGACCGTCATGCACTTGGTTAAGCTTAACTTCTTCACCTTCAACAGTAAGAGTAAGATCGTGTCCAGAGGTAATCCACTGCTGCACCTTTCCTTCTTTATCTGTGTACATGTTTGTGATTAGAAACTTTGTAGTCCAGGTTGGGTTGGTTTGTTCAAACCAAGTGGTTAAAAACGCCATATGCGCCTCTGTCCCTTTGATAACTTCTCCGTTAGGACCATAAGCCACAAAATCTTTTTCTACATTTAAAGCTGCAATTGTTTCAAGGTCTCTTTCATTATGTGCTTTTATGTACGTTTCCCATAGAGAAACAGCGGCCATATCTCCTCCATACAAAGAGATTTTTTCTCCCTTGTCAGAAATTTGATATCCTATTTCTTGTGGGGCTGAATCTGATTTCATAGTAGATTCAATCATGGCAGCATGAGCTTCACCATCTGATTTTTTTATTTCATTACAAGAAATAAATAAAGTAGCTCCTAATAAAATTATAAATACTTTTTTCATGATTTTGTTTTTTTATTATTAATTATTACGGTGTTAAACCAAGTTGTTTGAAAAATATTTGGTTGTCAAAGAAATTTTCCTCTTTAAGAACTTTGCCGTTTTTAAGGGTGACAATGGTAGTTCCGTAAAGGTCTACTTTATTATTAGTGGCAAGAATTCCAAAAAGGTCTCCGTCATGAGTTCCTTTAAAGTTCCAGTGCTTAACTATTTTATCTCCTTGACCAAAGATGTCTAGAGCAGTAAACTGAGCGTCAGAGAAGCCTGTTAAATAGTTATTATAATAGTCTCTAAAGCCTTCAATTCCAGTAATATTTCCTGTTGCGGTTACCAGAGTTGCCTCAGCATCAAAATTTAGATCGCTAATAACATTGATGTCTCTTTTACTGAAAACATCTTCCCAGGTTGTCGCGTACATTGCAAGATCTCTTTCTAGGTTTTGGTTTGCTGTTTCTAGGGCTCTACAGGCCTTGCTTTGTTGTTGTGTACAGCTAAATAGCAGTACAGACAAAAACAGGACAATTACTTTTTTCATTTTTATTTGATTTATTCGTTAGGTATCAAATATATTGTTTATTTATATTAATTGCTATACAAGTTTAATTTGTTTGATGCGTTATTTTTAAACAATCATTATTCCGAAATTTATATTAATAATTAATTGCCTTAAAG
>CAJXUG010000124.1:0-6081 GCA_913060785.1 uncultured Flavobacteriaceae bacterium
CTAAAAAACAATTACACTTCATAAAAAAAGAGACTGCTTTAAAGCAGTCTCTTTTTTTATAGTTTTTTTTTAAAAAATTAAATTTCTCCTTTTGATGCCGCTACACTTCGGTCTATTTTACGCATCAAGCCTTGTAATACATTTCCAGGGCCTACTTCAATAAAATGAGTTGCTCCATCTGCAATCATATTTTGCATGCTTTGTGTCCATTTAACAGGAGCTGTGAGTTGTGCAATTAAGTTTTTTTGAATTTCTGTTGCATCTGTAACAGCTGTTGTGCTCACGTTTTGATAAATAGGGCAGCCTGGGTTTGCAAAATGAGTAGCCTCTATAGCAGCGGCTAATTCTTCTCTAGCAGGCTCCATAAGTTGGCTATGAAATGCGCCACCAACTGGTAGTAACAAAGCACGTCTAGCGCCAGCTTCTTTTAGTGCCTCACATGCGTTATTTACAGCTTCTATCTCGCCACTGATAACTAATTGCCCGGGGCAGTTGTAGTTTGCAGCTACAACAATCCCAGATTCTAGGGCGCAAATATCTTCTACTACTTTATTTTCTAGACCCAGTACTGCGGCCATAGTAGAGGGTGCTGCCTCACATGCCTTTTGCATTGCAAGGGCTCTTTTGTACACCAATAGTAATCCATCTGTAAAGGCAAGTGTTTTGTTGGCAACTAGCGCAGAGATTTCTCCCAAAGAATGTCCAGCTACCATATCTGGAGCAAAACTACTTCCCATAACCTCTGCAGTTATTGCTGAGTGTAAGAAAATTGCTGGCTGTGTTACTTTTGTTTGTTTGAGCTGCTCTGGAGTGCCTTCAAACATGATTTTAGTAATTTCAAAACCAAGCGTTTGGTTTGCCTTGTCAAAAAGCTCTTTTGCACGCGCAGAGTTTTGGTAAAGGTCAAGGCCCATCCCTGTAAACTGAGCACCTTGTCCTGGAAATATATATGCTTTCATAATTGAGTTTGTATAATATATGTTGTAAAAGTAATATTATTATTTAGTTTTTCTACATCTGTATTTACAAGCGTTCCCATGTTTCATAGGAAAAAGCATGTAGATGTTTCTCATCTATATCATGGTGTATATCTGAGGTTTTTTGCCATCGGCTTGTGTCAATTTCAGGAAAATAAGTATCTGCTTCAAATGTCTCGTGTACTCTTGTGAGCTCTATCCTATCTGCTACGTCCATAGATAGATTATATATTTCTCCTCCACCAATAATAAATATAGTTTCTTGAGTAGCAGCTTTTACTAAAGCCTGGTCTAAAGAATGCACTACAATGATGTTTTTTTCTTGATCTGGAGTACCTTTTGGAAGGTAAGTTTTATCTCTAGTGATAATTATATGTGTTCTATTTGGCAGGGGCTTTGGAAAAGACTCAAAGGTCTTACGTCCCATAATAATATAGTGCCCCGTTGTTAAACTCTTAAAACGTTTAAAGTCATCAGGTAAGTGCCAAATTAAATCATTGTCTTTACCAAGTTCATTGTTTTGCCCAGCGGCTGCTATTAGTGTAATCATATATTTTCTTCAGATAATGGGTTGGAGTTTGTGTTTTTTTCTTCTTCTTCCTGAGAGTGTTGTCTATACTCGTTACTTTCCTTCTTTTCAAGTTCCGAAATTCGTCTTTCTTGCTTTCGTTTTAATTTTTCTAGTTGCTCATCTTCCCACTTTTGCCCCATAAATGTGTGAATAATAAATACATTTAAGGTATGAATAAGCAGAACAAAAGCCCAGAAAATAATGGCCCACAAATACCAATTCTTCATTAAAGCTTGGTGCCCTATTTCTAAAACTAGATCTAATATCATAAATAGCATACTACTTGCTATAAACAACACCAAATGCCACATCAAATATTTCTTTTGTTTGATTCTTTTATGAGCATATTGGTATTGCTCTCTTGATGCGGCGTTTGAAGCCTGTTCTTTTTTGTTTTTTGAAAACATAAGAGGGTATGTTAATGCATAGATAAAACAACATTCAATAAGTAAAAATACCTAAATTTGAATACCTAACCTATCTCTTTATAGAAGATTTATACCATCAGTTTCCTGCAATACAACTACAGTGCTATCTTATTGCAGCAAGTTCTGGTTTATTGTCTCAAGATCCTTTTAATAATTGAAAGTAACATGACCTTAGACAATATAAACACCCTTTTTGACAAAATAAAATGCTGTAAGTAGCCAAGGCTGCTAAGAAATATCAATATCTTTGTGGTATTATTAGTACTCTTAAAATATAAGAATGAAAATTTTAGTTACAGGTGGTTTAGGTTTTATTGGGTCTCACGTGGTTGTAAAACTACAAGAAGAAGGATTTGATGTTGTAATTATTGATAATTTATCAAACTCAGATATTAAAGTGATGGATGGTATTGTTGCCATTACGGGTATTACCCCAGCCTTTGAGCAGTTAGATTTAAGAGAAAAAGCTGCAGTATCTGGTTTTTTTAAGAAGTATAATGATATTGGTGGAGTCATTCATTTTGCTGCATCTAAGGCAGTTGGGGAGAGTGTAGAGAATCCCTTATTGTATTATGAAAATAACATTGGCACCCTGGTGTATTTATTACAAGAATTACAGAAAAAAGAGCAGACCTCTTTTATTTTTAGTTCTTCTTGTACGGTTTATGGGCAAGCAGATCAGATGCCAATTACAGAAATAGCAGCCATAAAAAAAGCAGAATCTCCCTACGGAAATACCAAGCAAATTGGAGAAGAAATTATACAAGACACCTGCAAAGTAAGCCCAAATATAAAAGCTACAGCCCTGCGTTATTTTAACCCTATTGGAGCCCATCAAAGTGCGCTCATTGGAGAGTTGCCTATTGGCGTGCCTCAAAACTTAGTACCATTTATAACTCAAACCGCAACAGGTCAACGAGCACAATTATCTGTTTTTGGGGATGACTACCCAACTCCAGATGGTACGGCAATAAGAGATTACATTCATGTGGTAGATTTGGCACAAGCTCATGTTACGGCCCTAAAAAAATTACTTGAGAATGGCCAAGCAACTAACTTTGATTTTTACAATGTTGGTACAGGAAAGGGATCTTCTGTATTAGAGGTTATTACTGCTTTTGAAACTGTTACAGGGAAAAAATTAAATTATAAGATTGTAGACCGGCGAGAGGGTGATGTTATACAGGCTTTTGCAGACACTACCAAGGCAAATAATGTGTTGGGTTGGAAGGCTGAGCACACTTTAGAGCAGGCCTTATCATCTGCCTGGAAATGGGAAGAAAAACAATAGTTACTAGTTACATTTTATTTTAACTCATAAAGCCCTTATATGCTAGGGCTTTTTTGATGCTGGTTTAAAATATTTATTTACACCCCAGGGTTACGTCTCTCTTTTTTGTAGCTATCTTTGCCACATGGAAAATACACCACATAAAGCAGGTTTTGTAAATATCATAGGAAATCCCAATGTGGGCAAAAGTACCCTTATGAATGCTTTTGTGGGAGAACGCTTATCTATTATTACCTCAAAGGCACAAACCACACGTCACAGAATTTTAGGGATTGTAAACGGAGATGATTTCCAGATGTTGCTAAGTGATACACCTGGTATCATTAAGCCGGCATACCAACTTCAAGAAAGCATGATGGATTTTGTGAAATCTGCTTTTGATGATGCAGATGTCTTGTTGTATATCGTTGAACTTGGCGAGAAAGAATTAAAGGACGAAGCTTTTTTTAGTAAAATAACCAATAGTAAAATACCGGTTTTGCTACTTATTAATAAGATAGATAAAGGAGATGAAGCCTCTTTAAAGGAGTCTATGACCCTTTGGCAAGAAAAAGTGCCTAATGCAGAGATTTTTGCTATCTCTGCCCTGGAGAACTTTGGGGTTGCAGAGGTTTTTAAGCGCATTATAGATTTACTGCCACAATCACCAGCATTTTACCCAAAAGATCAACTAACCGATAAGCCTGAACGTTTCTTTGTAAACGAAACCATCAGAGAGAAAATCTTGATGCACTACAAAAAAGAGATACCTTACAGTGTTGAGATAGAAACCGAGGAGTTCTTTGAAGACGAAGATATTATAAGAATTCGTGCTGTTATTATGGTAGAGCGTGATTCTCAAAAAGGAATCATTATTGGACACAAAGGCGAGGCAATAAAGCGCATAGGTGTTGAGTCTAGAAAAGATTTAGAGAAGTTTTTTGGAAAACAAATACACTTAGAAACCTATGTCAAAGTCAATAAAAACTGGCGTAATAGCGATAGGCAATTACGAAGGTTTGGCTACAACGGCTAAGGATTTGTAAAGCACAAAATACTAAGGAAATAAAGACTCAATACTTCCTGCCTAATATCAAATCTAAAAGAGTACTTTTGCAGACTAGAAAATTTCAGAAACTATGAGTATTGTTGCTATTGTAGGACGTCCAAACGTAGGGAAGTCTACATTTTTTAATAGATTAATACAACGCCGTGAGGCTATTGTAGACGCCGTAAGTGGTGTCACTAGAGATCGCCATTACGGGAAGAGTGATTGGAACGGTAAAGAGTTTTCGCTCATTGACACAGGAGGATATGTAGTTGGGAGTGATGATATCTTTGAGGCAGAGATTGACAAGCAAGTAGAGCTTGCCATTGATGAGGCAGATGCCATTATCTTTATGGTTGAGGTTGAAAGCGGTGTTACAGGTATGGATGAAGATGTAGCCCAACTGCTTAGAAAAAGCAGAAAACCGGTTTTCCTTGCTGTAAATAAAGTAGATAACTCAAAAAGAGCTCAAGATGCTGTAGAGTTTTATTCTCTAGGATTTGAGCGTTTTTATACCATTTCTAGTATCAATGGTGGTGGAACAGGAGATTTACTAGACGATCTAGTAAAAGCTCTTCCAGAGGCTGTTGAAGCTGATGAGGAAACCTTGCCAAGATTTGCTGTAGTAGGGCGTCCAAATGCAGGAAAGTCTTCTTTTATTAATTCCTTAATTGGCGAAGATAGATATATCGTTACCGATATTGCAGGAACAACCCGTGATAGTATCGATACAAGATACAAACGTTTTGGTTTTGAATTTAATCTGGTTGATACTGCAGGAATACGTAAAAAGAGTAAAGTAAAAGAAGATTTAGAATTTTATTCTGTAATGCGTAGTGTAAGAGCTATTGAGCATTGTGATGTTATTATATTAGTTTTTGACGCCTCTCGTGGTTTTGATGGACAGGTACAAAACATCTTTTGGCTTGCTCATAGAAATAATAAAGGTGTTGTTATTTTGGCAAACAAGTGGGATTTAATAGAAAAAGACAATCAAAGCTCTAATGAATTTGAAAAGTATATTAAAAAACAATGTGAGCCTTATACAGATGTGCCAATTGTCTTTATGTCTGTACTTAATAAGCAGCGTATTTATAAGGCCATAGAAACAGCGGTTCAGGTGTATCAAAACCGTACCAAGAAAATCAAAACAAGTACCTTGAATGATACGATGTTGCCAATTATACAGCACACATCACCTCCTCAGTACAAAGGGAAGTATATCAAGATAAAATACATTACTCAATTGCCAACACCTTGGCCAAGTTTTGCATTTTTTGCCAACCTGCCACAATACGTAAAAGAGCCGTACAAGCGCTTTTTAGAAAATCAATTACGTAAAGAGTTTGATTTCCACGGGGTGCCAGTTACTGTTTTCATACGTAAGAAATAAAAATTTTACTTGGTAAGTGTGTGAAAATAAAATTTCATTAAAACCCTGTCTTAATCGGCGGGGTTTTCTTTTTCTAAGGGTATTATAAATCAAAACCCCCTAACATAGTAGCTAGGGGGTTTGTGTATTTAAAAGGATAAGAAATTTAGTCTTTCAGTAAACTTCTTGAAATCACAATTTTTTGAATTTCACTAGTACCTTCATATATCTGTGTGATTTTAGCATCACGCATCATGCGTTCTACATGGTATTCTTTTACAAAACCATTTCCTCCATGAATTTGTACAGCCTCTACAGAGACCTCCATTGCCACTTTACTTGCCTTTAATTTTGCCATAGCACTAGAGCTGTCTCTTATACACATCTGACGCTGCCGACGAAGAGGATAGTGTAG
>CAJXUG010000125.1:0-6027 GCA_913060785.1 uncultured Flavobacteriaceae bacterium
TACACTATCCTCTTCGTCGGCAGCGTCAGATGTGTATAAGAGACAGCTGCAGGAGAACTCACTTTTTGGAATAAAGATGGGGGTGCTATATCACTCATTACAACCACACGTTCTATTGGTGTTCAGGTGGGTTCAGATCTTAATGATTTGTTGGCAGATGAAATTTTTGGTATCGGAGAAGAAGTTCCAGATCTACCTGCTATTGGGCTGAGAAAAGCCAAGAATGACCTTCCTGGTGGAAATGAAAATAGGCGTGTAGTTTTCTACATTGGAGACCCAGCATTACCTTTGGCATTTCCGAAGAAAGATATTCGTTTAACTACCATTAATGGAGCCCCAATTTCTAGCACTTCAGATGTATTACAAGGTTTGGGCTATGTGACCCTTGGTGGTCAAGTTTTAAACGCAGATGGATCTGTAGCGACCAATTATAACGGAGTGCTGGAAGCAAAGATTTTTGACAAACGTATAGCGCGTCAAACACTTGGTAATGATGGTACACAAATAGGTGGTGAGTTAGGGATACTTAATTTTTCTACCCTTGGAGAAACTATATTTAGTGGTCAGGCCAGTGTGACCAGTGGCCAATTTGAGTTCGATTTTATTGTGCCTCGTGATGTGCAAATACCAGTAGGAAATGGTAAGGCTAGTTTCTATTCCAAACAAAATGGCTTGCTGAGAGATAACAATGGCTTTAATCTAGATATTAAGGTAGGTGGCCTTAATCCAAATGCCGGTACAGACACTACAGGTCCAGCCATTGAACTGTTTATGAATGATGAGAATTTCATCTCTGGAGGAGTGACCAATGACGCTCCAACTTTAATAGTGAAACTTGAAGATGCCAATGGTATTAATACAGCCAGTGGTATTGGACATGATTTAATTGCTGTTTTGGATGCAGACCAGGCAAACCCCTTTAAACTTAATGATTATTACCAAGCAGATGTTGATAATTACACCAAAGGTACTGCAAGTTTTAAGCTAAGAGATCTTGAAGATGGGCTGCACACTTTGTCTGTAAAGGCATGGGATACCTACAATAACTCCTCAATACAAGAGATTAATTTTAGAGTTGCAGGCAATGATGTATTAGAGATTACTCGTGTGCTTAATTATCCAAACCCTTTTGTTAATTACACAGAGTTTTGGTTTAATCACAACAGACCTTTTGAGCCTTTAGAGGTCCAGATACAAGTTTTTACAGTGACAGGTAAAGTGGTTTGGACACAAAACCAATTGGTAAATACAGATGGGTTTTTATCTAGAAGTATTACCTGGGATGGTCTTGATGATTTCGGACAAAAAATAGCAAAAGGAGTCTATGTATATAAGATAACTGTAAAATCTACGTTAACTAACCAGCAGACCGAAAAATTTGAAAAATTGGTCATCCTTTAAAAATTAAAATTATATTTGTTAAAATTTTTTTTCACATGAAGAACGTATTAGTAGTACTATTAATAGCCCTTGTAAACTTTAGTGGTTTCGCTCAAAATATTGATCAACGGGTTATTACCACAGGGGTTCCATTTATGTTAATTGCAGGAGATGCTAGATCTGCAGGTATGGGAGATATTGGTGTTTCAAGCGCACCAGATGCTTTTTCTCAACAATGGAATCCAGCAAAATTTGCCTTTGCTAAAGACAAGCAAGGCATAGGAGTAACCTATACACCGTATTTGAGTAAATTAGTTAATGATATATTTTTGGGTAACATTACCTATTACAATAGACTCAATGAAAGAAGTGCAGTTGCTGCATCTTTTAGATATTTTTCTAACGGAGAGATAGAGCTAAGGGAAACTGCAGATCAAGTGCCACTGCTCGTAAAACCAAATGAATTATTATTTGATTTATCATACTCATTGAAACTAAGTGAGCGTTTTTCTATGGCGGTTGCTGGTAGATACATAAGAAGTGATTTAAAACTTCAAACAGCAATAGAAGATGCAAATGCAGCCAATACATTTGCTGTAGATATTGCTGGGTATTACCAAAGTGAAGAGATTCCTTATGATAGTTTTGATGGACGTTGGAGAGCTGGTTTTAATTTTTCAAACATTGGGCCTAAGTTAAAGTATGATGAAACTGGTCAAGAAAATAACCTTCCTACCAATATGGCTTTAGGTGGTGGTTTTGATTTTATTTTAGACCAATACAATAAGGTTTCTGCCCTTGTAGAGGTAAACAAGTTGCTGGTGCCAACACCTAGTGACTCTAATGAAGATGGCACTATTAATAGCCAAGATGATTATTACAACGAAACTTTCGTGAGTGGTGTGTTTTCTTCTTTTGGAGATGCACCAGATGGTTTTAGCGAAGAGTTAAAAGAATTTACTTGGGCTCTTGGGGCTGAGTATCTCTATCAAGACTCTTTTGCATTTAGAGTTGGTTACTTTAACGAAAGTGATGAAAAAGGATCGCGTAAATTTGCAACCCTTGGTGCAGGTTTTAAATATACTTCTATTAATATCGATTTGTCATACTTGTTTTCAACATCTCAAGTGATAAGCCCATTAGAAGGGACGCTTCGTTTTGGTCTTACCTTTAATTTTGGGGAGCAGTATGATGAGTACTAATAGCTGTTGCGCATAAAAATTACCATACAAATTCCAAATTCAATCATGAATTTGGAATTTGTATTTTAAACAAGATTCAATTAACGTATCTTCGAATAACCAAAAAAGAAATTTACTTTTGAAAAAACTTGATATTTCTATTGTCCTTGACGTATATGATAGTGTTGAAACCCTACCTGTTACAATACAAGAATTAATGCAATCAGCAAAGCAGGCTAGAGATCGCGCTTATGCTCCGTATTCTTCTTTTATGGTTGGGTCTTCTATAGAGCTAGCCAATGGTGTTATTGTTCAGGGTAATAACCAGGAAAACGCTGCCTATCCCTCTGGACTTTGCGCAGAGCGTGTAGCTGTTTTTTATGCCGGAGCTACCTACCCAGGTGTGGCTATTAAAAACATTGCTATAACAGTTCGGTCCTTGCTCCATAGGGTGCTTGTTCCAACACCTCCTTGCGGGTCTTGCAGACAAGCATTGGCAGAGTATGAGGTTAATCAAGATGAGCCAATAAAAGTTTATTTTATGGGCGAAACAGGGCAAGTTGTAAGGGCTAATTCTGTAAAAGATTTGTTGCCTTTAATTTTTGACAGCTCGTTTCTAAAGTAACTTTTTAAAAATTTTAATTCCTCAAACGTTTTTTAAGACTTTTACTGCTTTTGTATAAGTATTTAATGTGTTATTTTTGCTGTTGCTTTACTGTTATAGTTTGCAAAGAAAATAATACAAAATACGTATGAAAAAAATCACCAAAAAGACCTACCTAGCTTGGTATGAAAACATGCTTTTTTGGCGCAAGTTTGAAGATAAATTAGCGCAAGTATATATCAATCAAAAAGTACGAGGGTTTCTCCATTTATATAACGGTCAAGAAGCTGTTTTGGCCGGTGCATTACACGCCATGGACTTAACCAAAGATAAAATGATTACAGCATACCGTAACCATGTACAACCTATTGGTATGGGTGTTGACCCTAAAAGGGTAATGGCAGAGCTGTATGGTAAAGCAACTGGAACTTCTCAAGGTCTTGGGGGTTCTATGCATATCTTCTCTAAAGAACATCGTTTTTATGGAGGTCATGGTATTGTTGGAGGACAAATACCTCTAGGAGCAGGTCTTGCTTTTGCAGATAAATACAAAGGAGATAATGCTGTTACTTTATGTTATATGGGTGATGGTGCAGTACGTCAAGGTTCTTTACACGAAACCTTTAATATGGCAATGCTCTGGAAATTACCGGTGGTTTTTTGTTGTGAAAATAACGGATATGCCATGGGTACATCTGTAGAGAGAGCTGCCAACCATACAGATATCTGGAAACTTGGTTTAGGGTACGAGATGCCTTGTAAGCCAGTAGATGGTATGAAGCCAGATGTTGTTGCTAAAGAAATGGATGAGGCTATGGAGCGTGCAAGAAGAGGAGAAGGGCCTACCTTTTTAGAGATTAGAACTTACCGCTACAGAGGTCACTCCATGAGTGATGCACAGCACTACCGCACCAAGACAGAAGTTGCAAAAAAGCAAGAAGAAGATCCTATAGATTATGTACTTCATAACATTTATGAAAACAAATGGGCAACAGAACAGGACATCGAAAAGATTAATAAAAAAGTAAAAGAGATGGTTAGTGAGTGTGAGAAATTTGCTGAAGATTCTCCATATCCAGAAAAAAGTGTCATGTATGATGTTGTATATGACCAGGAAAATTATCCATTTTTACCTCATAAATTATAAGCTATGGCAACAATAATTACAATGCCGCGACTAAGCGACACCATGGAAGAAGGAACGGTAGCATCATGGCTTAAAAGCGTTGGCGATACCGTTGGTGAGGGTGATATTCTTGCCGAAATTGAAACAGACAAAGCTACGATGGAGTTTGAGTCTTTTCATGAAGGAACACTTTTATATATAGGCATAGCGGAGGGCGAAACAGCCAATGTGGATGCGCTATTGGCAATTATTGGTGAAAAAGGAGAAGACATTTCTATGCACCTTAGCCCTAGTTCGTCACAAACTGCTCCAGATACAGTATCTCATCAAGATACCCAACAAACAAAGGAGGTTGCACCTACCGCTGAGGCGGCAGCAATTCCAGAAGGTGTTGAGGTTATTACCATGCCAAGGCTCAGTGATACTATGGAAGAAGGAACTGTGGCAACATGGCTTAAGAAAGAGGGAGACAGTATCCAGGAAGGTGATATTCTTGCTGAAATTGAGACAGATAAAGCAACTATGGAATTTGAGTCTTTCTATACAGGAACGCTCTTAAAAATAGGGATTCAAGAAGGTGAAACAGCTCTAGTTGATGCCTTGTTGGCAATTGTTGGGCCTGCAGGAACAGATGTTTCTGGCATCTCTCAGACTACAAAAGCGGCGCCAGATGCAACACCTGTATCACCACCAACACCAGCTCCAGTAAAAGAGACACCTATAGCTGCACCTATTACTCAAGTAGTAACAGAAGTTGCGGCTACAAATGCCTCATCACAAAGAATATTTGCTTCACCACTTGCTAAAAAAATGGCAACAGATAAGGGTATTTCACTGCAGCTTGTAAAAGGGTCTGGAGAAAATGGTCGTATTGTAAAAAGTGATATAGAAAATTACCAGCCAACTGCATCAGGTATGGCGCAATATACTCCAGTTGGAGTTGAAAGTTTTGAAGAAATTAAAAACAGTCAAATGCGCAAAACAATTGCAAAGCGTTTGGGTGAATCAAAATTCTCTGCACCACATTACTATTTAACCATTGAGCTTGACATGGATAACGCCATGGCATCAAGAGCTGCCATAAACAGTGCGCCAGATGTTAAAATCAGCTACAATGATATGATTGTAAAAGCGTGTGCTATGGCTCTTAGAAAACATCCACAAGTAAATAGCCAATGGACAGACGGGCTAATGCGTATTGCAAAGCATATTCATGTTGGTGTAGCCGTTGCTGTAGATGATGGCCTACTTGTACCTGTTTTAAAATTTGCAGATCAAATGAGTTTCTCTCAAATTGGTGTGCATGTAAAAGAGTTGGCCGCCAAAGCAAGAAACAAAAAAATTACACCACAAGAGATGGACGGCAGTACCTTTACCGTTAGTAACCTTGGTATGTTTGGCATTAAAGAATTTACCTCTATTATAAATGCGCCAAACTCGGCTATTTTATCTGTGGGGGCAATTATACAAAAGCCAGTTGTTAAAAATGGAGCACTTGCTGTGGGTAATACCATGACAGTAACCCTAGCCTGTGATCACAGAACCGTTGACGGTGCTACTGGAGCCAAATTTTTACAAACATTGCGTAATTACATAGAAAATCCAGTAACTATGTTTGTATAGTTTTTCTGAAATTTTCAAATCCTTAAAATCCCTTAGAAATCTTAAATAGATGGCTCAGGGATTTTGTATATTTACTGTCTCTTATACACATCTCCGAGCCCACGAGACAGGCA
>CAJXUG010000126.1:0-6010 GCA_913060785.1 uncultured Flavobacteriaceae bacterium
AGGTAAATATGTACTTTGATTTTTGATGCATTACTAATTTTTAATACATGTACTAATGAGGTCAGAAGAAAATCACAAAAACTGGAACGAGCAAAAAACCAATGACTCTTGGGCGATCTTTAAGATCATGGGAGAGTTTGTAAATGGTTATGAAAAGATGAGCCGAATTGGACCCTGTGTTTCTATATTTGGTTCTGCCCGTACAAAACCAGAAGATAAATACTACAAACTAGCGCAAAGCATTGCAAAACGAATTACAGAGAGTGGTTATGGAGTAATCACTGGTGGTGGTCCTGGTATTATGGAGGCAGGTAACAAAGGAGCGCACCTTGCGGGTGGAACCTCTGTTGGTCTTAATATTACATTACCTTTCGAACAACATGACAACCCATATATAGATAAAGACAAGAGTATTGACTTTGATTACTTTTTTGTACGCAAAGTTATGTTTGTAAAATACTCACAAGGTTTTGTAGTTATGCCAGGTGGTTTTGGAACACTAGATGAGTTTTTTGAAGCCTTTACGTTAATACAAACTAAAAAAATTGATCAGTTTCCTTTAATTTTAGTAGGAAGATCTTTTTGGAGCGGCCTAATGGAATGGGTGAAAAACACACTCCTGGAAGAAGGTAACATAAGCCCAGAAGATCTAGACATGGTTCATGTTGTTGACACAGAAGACGAAGTACTCTCTATTTTAAATAACTTTTATAACAAAAACAATTTTAGTCCTAACTTTTAATTTTAATAACTCCCCAGTTATATGCGTCATACTTTTATTTTTTTATCGCTACTATTTTTTAGTATTTCTTGTCTTGCACAAAATAGTATAAAGACAATGTTTTACAACGTCTTAGAGTTCCCAGAATTAAACCCTAACAGGATTTCTCTTCTACAAGACATACTACAAGATTATTCTCCAGATATATTCATGGTTTGTGAATTACAAAGCCAAGAGGGTGCAGATGTTATTTTAAATGTAGGCTTAAATAGTAATGGCAATAGCAACTATAGTGCTGCCCCCTATTTTGAAAATCAATCTGGTGGGGGTGATTTGCAACAGGCACTATTTTACAGAAACGATATGTTTGTACTAGAAAACACAGAGATTATAAACACACCTGTAAGAGATATTAATAAATACACGCTGCTTTTAAACACCGAAAGTCAAGACACCAACCCTATACGTATTTATGCCTACGTAACACATTTAAAATCAAGCCAAGGAAGTGCCAATCAACAATTAAGACTATCCATGGTAGAGGCATTTGTGAATGACACAGAGCAACTTGAGGATGACGCCTTTGTATTATTTGCCGGAGATTTTAATATATACACCTCTACAGAGCCTGCATACCTAGAAATATTAGACCAAACAAATAGCCTAGCTATGGCAGACCCTATAGATACTCCAGGGTCTTGGAATAATAATGAGGATTTTAGAGCAGTACACACCCAAAGTACACGCACAAGTTCTTCTGGATTTGGAGGGGGCGCTGGTGGTGGGCTAGATGATAGGTTTGATTTTATCATGGTATCACAAAATATGATGACCAACCCCAATCTTCAATACAAAACAGATAGCTACAAAGCTTATGGGAATAATGGAAACTGTTACAACAACAATATAAATGACATTAACTGTGGAGGAGTTTACAATCAAATTATACGTGATGCACTTTATAATATGAGTGATCATTTACCAGTAGTTATGGAACTTGAGACAGATCAAGAAATTGTAATTTTAGATATTCCACAACAACAATTAGCGCAACCTTTTTCATTAAAAAGGACATTGGTTTCAGATGTGCTTACTGTTTACTCACCTCAAGGGGATACCCAAGATGACAGTTTTGTGGTATTCAACACCCTAGGGCAAGAAATACTAAATTTTAAAACAAAAGCTAACACTACAATTATAGACGTTTCGCAATTAGCAAAAGGTGTTTACTATCTTACCAATACATCTTCCAACAAAACATTAAAATTCCTGAAGACTTTTTGATCCCTAAACACTACATATCTATACTGCTTTTTGTTGTGAGTTTGCCTATCTGGTCACAACATGAAATCACTATAAATGCTAGTTTAGATGACACCTCACACACTCTTGATGTTAAGCAACATGTGCTTTTTAAAAATACAACAGGTACCTCTTTAGATACGATCTATTTTCATGATTGGGGCAATAGCTTTAGTACTAAAAAGACACCATTAGGCCTGCGCCTGGAAGAAAATTATGTGAGCGCCTTTCATTTCGAGAAAGACAGTGAAAGAGGAAACACTAGTATTAAATCGGTATTAGACGATACAAAAAACACTCTTGTTTGGAACCGTGGACATGAAGTTGATTTACTGTATGTAATTCTACCAAAACCACTGAAGGACGGAGCTAGCATTGGAATTAACTTCACCTTCTCCCTTAAAGTAGCAAAAGACACCTACACCCGCTATGGGGTTGACAAAGAAGGTAACTATAAATTACGGTATTGGTATATAGCACCCGCGGTGTATGACAAAACTTGGCAAGTGTACAGCAATAAAAAATCTAATGATCTGTATCAAAGGGCCTCACGGTTCAATATCACGTTAAGCCTTCCAGAGCTGTTTCAAGTAACTACAGAGCTTGATATACTTAACACAAGTGTGGCAAAGGGAATTAAAACCCTTACTCTAACGGGGAATCAGCGCATAAAGGCAACCTTGTTTTTAGGTAAGACAAATCAATTCGAAACCGTCATTATAAGTGATCTTGAAGTACAAAGTAACCTGTCAAAATCAAAAATAATTCCTGCTATGCGGGCAATTATTTTGGACAGAATGGTGTATTTCTTGGAACAAAAAGTGGGTGCTTACCCATTTAAAAAAATAGTTATCAGTAATGAGGATACTAAAAACAACCCTGTATATGGTTTAAATCAATTACCTGGCTTTTTAAGTCCTTTCCCTACTGGCTTTGAGTATGATATAACACAGTTTAAAACCCTATCTAGGACGTATCTAGAAAACACACTATTACTCCATCCTAGAAAAGATGCCTGGCTTTTTGGTGCTTTGCAAATTTATTTAATGATAGAATACGTAAATACGTATTATCCTAAAATGAAAGTTTTGGGTAGCTTAAGTAATTTTTGGATCATAAGATGGGCACATATTGCAGATTTGGAGTTTAATGACCAATACTCGCTTTTGTATTTAAACATGGCCCGCAACAATATTCATCAAGCCCTGAGTACCCCTAAAGACGCTCTAACTAAGTTTAATAAAAAAATAGCCAACAACTATTATGCAGGTAAAGGTCTTGAATATTTGAAAGATTTCTTAGGTTCTGATGCTTTAGATACAAGTATAAAGCAGTATTATAAAAAATACAAACTAAAACCAAGTTCACCACTAGATTTTAAAAATACTATAGAAGCTTCGAGTCCAAAAAATATAGATTGGTTCTTTAATGATTATGTTCATAAACGTAGTACCATTGACTTTAAAATTAAAAAGACCACAAAAAGAGCAGACTCTATAGATGTTACTATTATAAACAAACGAGATAATATATTACCTGTATCTGTATATGGAAATAGTAAAGATGGAACCCTATTGTTTAAAAAATGGTCTGCACCAATAGATAGTATTGGTATAGTAACTGTGCCTGCAAAGGATTTAAAACGTCTAGAGTTAAACAAACAAGGCTTTATAACAGAATACAACAGAGCCAATAACATAAAAAGATTTGGAAGTGTTTTTAATAGACCACTTCAGTTTAGATTATTTAAAGATGTACAAGATCATCGGTTTAACCAAATGTTCTTTATGCCTGTGGTTGAATACAACCTCTATGACGGTATAACAACTGGATTGAAGTTATATAATAAAACTTTACTACCTAAAGGAGTGCACTATAAGTTAGAGCCGCAATATGGTTTCAAGTCTAAAACCCTTATTGGTAGCGCGTCCTTGCAATACACCAACCAATTTGAACAAGGAAGGCTCAGGAGTATTCGGTATGGTTTCTCCGGAAACTATTTTAGCTATGATACTGGTCTATTTTACAAACGATTTACGCCTTTTATGACCTTTGCCTTTTCAAACCAGGATATTAGAAACAATGAAAAGCAGTTTATTAATCTAAGAAATGTAACTGTTTCAAGAGATATAAATCCAAACAACCCTCAACAAGATCCTAATTATAGTGTTTTTAATGCAAGCTACGTGTACAGCAACCCAAACTTAATTAACTATTACAGGAGTGTTGTTGATTATCAAATCTCTAGTAAATTTAGTAAAATAGCCCTCACCTTTGATTACAGAAAACTTTTTGAAAACAACCGACAGCTCAATGTAAGACTATTTGCTGGAGCTTTTTTGTTTAATGACACCAAACAAAGTGATGACTTTTTTAGTTTCGCCCTAGACCGCCCTACAGATTATCTTTTTGATTATGCGTATTATGGCCGTAGTGAAGATGCCGGGCTCTTTAGCCAGCAGCTTATTGAAGCTGAGGGAGGTTTTAAATCTAATCTAGAAGTAGCCTATGCAAATAGCTGGATGACAACTATTAATGCCAGCACAAATATATGGCGTTGGATTTTAATTTACGCAGATGCTGGATTAGCAAATAATACCAATACAGGTACCAAAACTGTCTTTGACTCTGGTATTCGCATCAATTTAGTTCAAAATTATTTTGAAGTGTATTTCCCTTTGTATTCTAGCCTGGGATGGGAACCAGGTCAAGAGAATTATGATCAAAAAATACGTTTTAAAATAACCCTGTCTCCCAAAACACTCCTAGGACTCTTTACTAGAGAGTGGTACTAAAGACATCGGGATATGAAATCAATATACAACAATTGGAAAATTATTATTTTAGGATGCCTAACCTTAGGTATAGCGCCATTTTTCCCTGAGCCGCATCTTTGGGGCAAACTAAAATGGGTTGCTGGTGGCGCCTCAGGTATGGCCCCTAAAGATTGGTTTGATATAGTATTGCATGGCCTCCCTTTTGCTTTACTGATTCGTATCGCAAGTATTAAAATTATCTCATTTATTAAATAATTCTTAATTAAACTGCGCTTAAACTAATAATATCACAACAATTACCCATTGTTTAGCATCTTGATTTTTAGTACTTTTGCGATAGGCCCAAACTAGCTAATATCCCAAACATGCAAACAGATCCAGAATTAAATACAGACATGTCTTTTGAAGATTTTAAAACAGAAGTTTTAAATGATTATAAAATTGCATTTACAAGTAGAGAGTGTAGCCTTTTAGGACGTCGTGAAGTTTTGACTGGAAAAGCTAAGTTCGGAATTTTCGGAGATGGTAAAGAAATACCTCAATTGGCGTGGGCAAAAGCATTTAAAGCAGGAGATTGGCGCAGTGGTTACTACCGTGACCAAACCTTTATGATGGCTATTGGAGCTTTAACGATACAGCAATTTTTTGCTGGGCTTTATGGCCACACAGATATACATGCAGAACCTATGAGTGGCGGGCGCCAAATGGGTGGTCACTTCGCAACACCAACCATTAACCAAGATGGGAGTTGGAAAAACCTATCAGAACTAAAAAACTCTAGCGCAGACATCTCCCCCACTGCTGGGCAAATGCCAAGACTCCTTGGCCTTGCACAGGCATCAAAAATATACAGGCAGGTTGATGGTCTTGAGCACTTGAGCCATTTATCCTCCAAAGGAAATGAGGTAGCTTGGGGAACCATCGGAAATGCAAGTACCAGTGAAGGCCTGTTTTGGGAAACTATTAATGCTGCAGGTGTTTTACAAGTGCCAATGGTTATTAATGTTTGGGATGATGAATATGGTATTTCTGTACACGCAAAATACCAAACAACTAAAGAAAATATTTCTGAGATACTCAAAGGTTTTCAGCGCGATGAAAAAGGGAATGGGTATGAAATTATCCGTGTTATGGGTTGGGATTACCCCGCTCTGATTGATGCCTGTCTCTTATACACATCTGACGCTGCCGACGAAGAGGATAGTGTAGA
>CAJXUG010000127.1:0-6006 GCA_913060785.1 uncultured Flavobacteriaceae bacterium
TCTACACTATCCTCTTCGTCGGCAGCGTCAGATGTGTATAAGAGACAGGTCCAAACGTTTACATGTACCAATAAATCACCGGTTCCATATCCATTAATTGAAGGGATTCCTTTTCGTCTTAAACGTAAAATCTTACCACTTTGCACACCACTTTCTATAGGTATTCTTACCCTCCCGGTTACTGTATCTATCTCCTTTGAGGTACCCAATGCAGCCTCAGAAAAACTAATGTACATATCATGATGCAAGTTATCTCCCTCGCGTTGCAGGCTATCATGCGGTATCTCTTCAATGGCAACTAATAAATCTCCAGAGATTCCATTTCCTGGAGCATCATTCCCTTTACCTGATACTTTTAACTGCATACCATCAACAACACCTGGTGGTATTTTTATAGAGACCGTCTCTTCTGTTGCTAACATACCCTGTGCATCTGCATTGGCAGGTTTTTTTGCAACAGATTGTCCTGCACCACCACAAGTGCTACAAGTAGCAGAGGTCTGCATACGACCCAAAATAGTGTTTTGAATCTTCATTACTTGACCACTACCATTACAGGTACTACAGGTATTAAATGTTGTACCCGCAGCTACTTTTTTGCGTTTAACTTTTATTTTTTTCTCAACACCGTTAGCAATCTCTTCTAGGGTAAGTTTAACACGAATGCGAAGATTGCTTCCTTTTACAGTTCTTCTACCAGCATTACCTCCAAAACCACCACCAAAGCCACCGCCGCCAAAAATATCTCCAAATTGGCTAAATATGTCATCCATATTCATGCCACCGCCACCGCCAAAACCACCACCTTCAAATGCTTGATGGCCGTATTGATCATAGCGTGCTTTTTTGTTTGAGTCACTTAAAACCTCATAAGCCTCTGCTGCTTTTTTAAACTTCTCCTCTGCAGATGGATCATCTGGGTTTTTATCTGGGTGATAGGCTATTGCTTTTTTTCTGTAGGCTTTTTTGATTTCGCTTGCAGATGCACTTTTATCTATTCCTAGTATGTTGTAAAAATCGTCTTTCATGATGTGTCCTTTTTCTGAAATAAAATAATTCAGAGGTATTAGCTACTACTATTATTGTCCTATCACCACCTTTGGGTAGCGTATAATTTTACCACCTAAGGTATATCCTTTCTCTAAAACATCAATGATTTTTCCTTTCATATCATCTGTGGGAGCAGGTATTTGTGTTACAGCTTCATGATTATCTGCATTGAAAACATCTCCAGGGATAGTTTGAGAAACTTCCAAACCTTTTTGTTTCATATTTTCTTTTAGCTTATTGCTAATTAGCACCATGCCTTGAACATGAACATCTTCTTGGTCTTCACTAAATTCTTTGAGAGCTCTATCAAAATCATCCAAAACAGGCAAGACAGCCATTACCACTTCTTGTCCTGCGGTTTTAAAAAGCTCTATACGCTCTCTGCCAGTTCTTTTCTTATAATTTTCAAACTCTGCGAATAGACGCAGGTGTTTGTCTTTTTCGTTTTGCAGATCTTCACTTAGTTTTTCTTCGGTTGTTCTTTCATCTTCAACAACAACCTCAGCCTCTACAGGTATATCTTGTGTAGGCTCATTTGCTAGTGTCTGTTCTAGGTCTGCTTCTTTATTTGTATCTTTTTTGCTCATGCGGGCATGTATTTGTTTTTTTACAAGGAGCAAAAGTACTGCCATTTATTTAAAAATGTCAAAATGTCACAACCAAAATTTAGCAGCATTTTAAGAGAAACTAAACTATTGACCTTTACATTTACATTTCAACAAATATCTATCAAAATGAAAAGAACAAGTTTAAATATTATCATCATCATGCTTATAACCCTTGGGGTAAGCTCATGTAAAGAGGGTGCCAAAGAAAGTGAAACAAGTGATGCGAAACAGACACTTGCTCCAACCCAAGAGGCAACTCCATATACAGTTACCTCTGAAAACTCAACTATTGCTTGGTTAGGAAGTAAGCCAACAGGAAACCATACAGGAACTATTAGTGTAACAGAGGGTGCTTTTTATCTTAAAGCAGGCACCATTGAGAGTGGCAAATTTGTGATAGACATGAATAGTATCACAGTTACAGACCTTGACCAAAATAGTGGAAAAGAAAGTTTAGAATCTCACTTAAAAGGTACCGTTGAAGGCAAAGAGGGTGACTTTTTTAATGTTATGCAATATCCAACAGCAATCTTTGAGGTTACAGGTGTAGCAGTCCTAGCAGGAAAAACGATGATGAGCGGAAACCTTACCATGCTTTCTATTTCTCAAAACATTTCATTTCCAGTACAAGTAACTAGTCAAGACAATATGGTTCAAGTAAAGAGTGAAACCTTTACCATAGACAGAACCAAATGGGGAATCAATTATGGTTCAAAATCTATTTTTGACAACCTAGGAGATAAATTTATTGATGATGATATGGAAATTACTATTGATGTAACTGCCGTGATGTAAATCAATAATCGACACGTTAAAAAAAAGCCTCAAGTTTTACTTGAGGCTTTTTTTTGCAGATAATAGATAGCTTATTTTTTTAATAAGTTGTTTAATGCTTTATCTAGGGTTGGATACTTGAATGTAAACCCAGTACCCTCTAGCTTTGTTACACTAACTAACTGCCCCTCTAGCGCTAGCATAGACATTGCACCTAAAAATAATTTTAAGATAAAACCTGGAATATTTGGAGCCCACATAGGAATCTTATAAAAGGCGGCTACTAACTTTGTGAACTCTGTATTTTTTATTGCCACGGGTGCTACAGCATTATAGACACCTGTTAAATTTTGATCAATAGCATGGTTGTAGATGGCTACTACATCATCTGTATGTATCCAAGAGATCCATTGAGAACCATCACCTACAACAGAGGGAACACCCATTTTTATTGGTTGTACCATTTTTGGAAATGCACCTTGAGAGCTATCAAAAACAACCCCTGTACGTATTTTGGCTACACCAACACCAAGGTCTTTGAGTTTGTCTGCGGCAGCTTCCCAGGCCACTACAACCTCCCCTAAAAAATTAGCAGCTACCTCTTTAGAGGTTTCTGTATATACTGCAGTATCTGCACTTGGGTACAAACTAATGCCACTTGCAGATATGAAACTAGTCACGCCATGATTTAATTCTTTTAAAGATTTGTAAAGTAGATTTGTAGTTTCTACTCTACTGCTCATGACAATTTTTTTATAGGCAGGTGTCCATCTTTTGGCAATAGTAGCTCCTACTAAATTAACAATACACGATACATCTGTAAAGGCTGAAAGATCTATTTCTTGGAGAGTTGGATTCCAGTAATACCCTTTATGGGTTGGGGTGTTGATTATTTTTTGTTTGCGCGTGGTAAGAAAATGAATGGTATGCCCTTGGTCTAACAAACGTTTTGATAAAGCAGTACCAATAAGCCCTGTGGCTCCTGTGATAAGAATTGTCATTTTCTTTTTTTAACGAAGATACTCATACCTTTAAAAAAGCCCAATACCTTAACGCAAGATTATGAACATGCTAATAAAGAAAAAAGACTTTTTCTAGTGGTGTGAAAATAAAAAACCACAATAAAGAGTGATTCAAATAAATCATACTTTTGTAGCTCTAAGCATTTCCCTCTTTCCAGGAGGTCCGGGCAATCTTTCTACTGTAAAACCAACTGCTTGCATAGCCCTACGCACACTTCCCTTAGCGGCATAAGTAACCAGCACTCCATCTTGTTTTAAGGCAGCATGCATTGTTTTAAAAACTTCCTGTGTCCATAATTCTGGCTGTACTCTTGCACCAAAGGCATCAAAATAAATAAGGTGATACGCATCTATGGCAGTGATGTCTTTAAAAAGTTTTTGTTTTTTGTGGAGTGTAAAACTAGGTGTGATTTCTTGAGGAGTCTCCCAAGAAACATCATGAAGTTTTAAAAAGGAAGTTTCGGCAATACTTAACATTTCAGGATAATTAAGCCCTTGCACCTGCTGTAAAGAAATTGGATACGCCTCTACACCATCATATAGAATTGAACGCTTTAAGATTTCTGCCTCTTGGCTTGTTAAAAGTGCATTGAGTCCTGTACCAAAACCTATTTCTAAAATAGCAAGATCTTCCACATCATGAAGTTCACAAAAATGATGCAAACCAGTTTGAATAAAAACATGCTTGGATTCTTGTATGGCTCCATGTTTAGAGTGGTACTGCTCATCCCAAAGAGGTAAATGGATGGTCAAGGAACCATCTGCTGTTTTTAAGAATTCTGTTTTCACTATTACTTAATTTCTAAAACAGGAACAAGAACTCCCGAAGACTCAAAAGAAAGTGTCTTCTTAGGCTCTGTAATTGCCAAAACTTCTTCTGGGGTCTTACCTGCATCTTCTGCGTAGTGGCGCTGTTCATCTACAGAAACCTCTGCAACAAAAGCTTTTCCTTGCATGATTACCTCTTGCCCTGCCAAATCTTTAGGCATAAAAAAGCCATAGTCCTTGAATTTCACCATTGCCTGGTCTTGACCAAGAGCAACACGCATCCAACATCCCTTTGATTGACAAACCGAGTTTACAACTGCTTTAAATTTGACATCAATGGTATCTCCAGGTGTAAGATTTTGATAGCTTGCAACCATATCATCTTGAGATAATACATTATCTGAGGTAATAACATCACCAAAAGATGTAAAATCGGTGTTTGTGTCCTTAGAAATTTGTGAGATGGCATCTGGGGTATTTTGTTTACAAGCCGCAACAAGTAAGATGGTTATTGCAACAAATAATAACTTTTTCATGGTTTTAAATTTTAGAATTAGGCACTGCTTATAATATACTGCAATTTTAAGGATTTTTTGGCATTTTAAATGGGCTAAAAAATTGTTATTTTTGCGCGACAACAATTAAACTAATTTATGAACACAATAACCACCAAAAAACTTGACATTCAAAAAGTAGCCAACTCAAGAATTGATGATGTAGACTTTACTAATTTAGTTTTTGGAAAAACCTTTACAGATCACATGTTTGAGTGTGATTACAAAGACGGTACTTGGCAAACACCAACAATAAAGCCTTACGGGCCCATGACAATGTATCCAGGTGCAAAAGTATTTCATTATGGACAAGCTGTTTTTGAGGGCATGAAAGCCTATAAGGATGACAATGATGATGTGTTTTTATTTCGTCCAGATCAAAACATAGAACGTATCAACCTCTCATCAAAGAGAATGGCAATTCCAGAATTTCCTAAAGATGTGTTTTTGGACGCCCTTCACACACTTGTTGGCATGGACAAAGATTGGATACAAAAAGGAGAAGGAAATTCTTTGTACTTGCGCCCTTTTGCAATTGCAACAGAGGTGGGTGTATCTGCATCACCATCAAATGAGTATAAGTTTATGATACTAATGGCTCCTGTGCAGGCCTATTATAAAGGAGCTGTAAAGGTGTTAATTGCAGAAAAGTATAGCCGCTCTGCAGATGGCGGGGTTGGCGCAGTAAAAGCTGCAGGAAACTACGGCGCACAGTTTTACCCAACAGCTTTGGCACAAGAAAAAGGGTTTCAACAAATTATCTGGACAGACTCTAATGAGCATAAATACCTAGAAGAAGCAGGAACAATGAATGTGTTTTTTAGAATTAACGACACCCTTATCACTGCGCCTGTTAGTGATAGAATTTTGGATGGCGTGACTCGTAAAAGCATACTAGAGATTGCCAAACACAACGGCATACAAACACAGGTTAGAAAACTAACTGTGGATGAGTTAATTGAAGCAGAAAAACAAGGTAGTTTAAAAGAAATATTTGGCGCAGGAACAGCAGCTGTAGTGAGTCTTATAAGCCACTTTGGCTATAAAGAGCAGGTCTATGAATTACCACAGGTAGAACATAGCTACGCTGTTAGCTTTAAAAAACAATTAATGGACCTGCAATACAACAAGACCCAAGATCCTTTTGGGTGGCGCGTTGAGGTTAAATAGTAAATTCCCAATCTGTCTCTTATACACATCTCCGAGCCCACGAGACAGGCAGAAATCTCG
>CAJXUG010000128.1:0-5911 GCA_913060785.1 uncultured Flavobacteriaceae bacterium
ACGAGATTTCTGCCTGTCTCGTGGGCTCGGAGATGTGTATAAGAGACAGGTTCTCAGGAGTACAAGAAGTTGCAAATAATCCTACTAATACGATTGCTATAATACTAAGTGTTTTTAAATTTTTCATAATCTATAATTTTGTGAGAGTTATACCACAAAACTATCGCAAAAAAAGACAAGTTTCGAAATTATCTTCGTCATATCTTGCTAGGTTAGCCTTTTGTTACTTGGTAAGACACTCTAATAAATGTCTTTTTAAGTTAAAGCACCCCAATAGGTATGATTTTTTAAAAATGTATTACAAGCAAATTACACCTTAGGGGTTAATATTGCTGTTCTTGATCCATTAGCATTTAATATTAAATTAATTCTGTCACTATTAGTAGGTAATAAGTTCTCAATGTTTTGGGGCCATTCAATAAACGTGTAATGACCTGAGTTTAAATAATCTTCAATTCCAATATCGAACGCTTCCTGCTCACTGTTGAGTCTGTAACAATCAAAATGATACAGTAAACATTCTTTAGCCTGATATTCATTAACAATAGAAAAAGTAGGGCTGCTTAAATTTTCTGTCACTCCTATTATTTTAGCTAACTCCTTGATAATGGTTGTTTTGCCAACGCCCATGTCTCCGTAAAATAAAATTGTCTTGCTAGAAATCTGCTCCATTAATTTAGAAGCTACAGCAGTTATTTCGTCAATTGAAAACGTAATTTCCATAAATATTAACAACAAATATATGAAATTATGTCTTTTAACGCATAATTTTTACCAAAAAAAAGATTTTAAGAGAATATTCCTACACAATAACTACCTTGGGGTTAAAGTAACAAACGGAATCACCATTTCTTCTAAAGAGACTCCACCGTGTTGGTAGGTGTTTCTGTAGTACCCTACATAATGATTGAAATTATTTGGGTAGGCAAAAAACAAATCACTCTTTGCAAAGATAAACGAACTGCTCATGTTTATTTTTGGTAGCTGTATAGTTGTAGGGTTTTTTGCTGCCAATACATCCTTAGACTCATAGGTTAAACTTTTACCGGTTTTATACCTCAAGTTTGAGCTTGTGTTTTTGTCTCCAATTACTTTGCTCGGGTTTTTCACATTTATGGTCCCGTGATCTGTAGTTATCATCAGTTTAAATCCTAGCTGCGCTGCCTGCTGAATAATATCCATAAGTGGTGAATTCTTAAACCAGCTTTGAGTCAACGATCTGTATGATTTGTCTGTAGAGGCAAGTTCTTTAATAACTTCCATTTCTGTCTTAGAATGAGAAAGGATATCTACAAAATTATAAACCACAACCGTCAAGTCATCATTTTTGTGACTTTTAAAACTCTCTGCCAGCCGTTTTCCTTGCTTTAGGCTAGATATTTTATGATAACTCCAATCCAAATCTAAACCTAGTCTTTTGAGTTGTGCTGCTAGAAATTTATCTTCATACATGTTTTTACCCCCTTCATCTGTATCATTTAGCCACAAATCTGGGTGTAGTTTTTCCATATCACTTGGCATAAGACCACTAAATATTGCATTTCTTGCGTACTGTGTCGCTGTAGGCAAAATACCGAAGTACATGTCTTCAGTATGTTTTTTATAGCTATTGGCAACAAAAGGCTCAAAGGCTTTCCACTGGTCATACCTAAGGTTATCTACCACCACTAAAAGAGTAGGAGTGCCTTTTTTTAGTTGCGGCGCAACCTTGTCTCTAAATAGTGTGTGAGACATCGTGGGAGGATCTATGCTATTGTCAAAACATTTTGGGTAGTTTTTGTCAACAAATTTACAAAATTGATTATTTGCTTCTGTTTTTTGAGATTCAAGAATTTCAAACATCCCAGTATCTTCAATACTTTCTAATTCTAGCTCCCAATACACAAGTTTTTGGTACATCTCTGCCCACTGCTCAAAACTATTAACCATGGAAAGATCCATAGCAATTTTACGAAACTCCTGTTGGTAGTTTGAGGTAGTTTTTTCTGAAATTAATCTAGAATGGTCTAAGTTCTTTTTTAAACTCAACAATATTTGATTTGGATTTACAGGTTTAATTAAATAATCTGCAATCTTAGAACCAATGGCCTCCTCCATTATATACTCTTCCTCACTTTTTGTAATCATTACCACTGGAAGAGAGGCGTTCATTTCTTTAATTTCTGCAAGAGTCTCAAGCCCTGTAAGCCCTGGCATGTTTTCATCAAGAAAAACAATATCAAAAGAGGTGTTTTTTATCTCCTCTATAGCCTCTGTGCCACTTTGAGCTTTTGTTACATGGTAGTTTCTTTTTTCTAGAAACATGATGTGTGGTTTTAGCAAATCAATTTCATCGTCTACCCAAAGTACTTTTATATTGCTCATTGTGTTATGGTATTTACTACAAACGTAGCGTTAATTCTTAATAATGTATGTTTCTCAAATGATATTTTATCCCGAATTTTTAACAGCATTGCACAGCTTTACGTTTTTGATTGCTTAATTTTGCTATCATATTTTAACCTCCTGAAAAAGAAACCATTGAATTCAAGTAACAATCTTAAAATAGTAAACGATCCTATCTATGGTTTTATTACCATACCTAGTGTGCTTATTTTTGATTTAATTGAGCATCCCTATTTTCAGCGCCTTCGCAGGATCTCACAAATGGGCATGTCTTATCTTGTATATCCTGGTGCTCATCACACACGTTTTCACCACGCTTTAGGTGCCATGTTTTTAATGCAAAAAGCAGTTCAAGTACTAATTTCTAAGGGTGTTGAGATATCTGATCAAGAAAAAGAAGCACTCCTTGTTGCAATTTTATTACATGATATTGGTCATGGTCCCTTCTCTCATGCTATGGAGCATAGCATTGTAGAAAATATCTCTCATGAAGAAATTTCTTTGCTTTTCATGGAGGAGCTAAATATTATATTTAACGGTAGTTTAACACTTGCTATCACACTTTTTAAAAACCAATACCACCGCAAGTTTATGCATCAGTTAATATCTAGCCAGCTAGATATGGACCGCCTGGATTACTTACGTCGTGATAGTTTTTACACTGGTGTGAGTGAAGGATCTGTTAATAGTGAACGCCTTATTGCGATGCTTCATGTTAAAGATGATATGTTGGTGGTTGAAGAAAAAGGAATCTACTCTGTAGAAAAATTCATTATAGCCAGAAGGTTAATGTACTGGCAAGTTTACTTGCATAAAACAGGCCTAGTGGCAGAGCAGTTACTGATGCGTTTATTGAAACGTGCTAAAGTATTATCTCATCGTGGAGAAACTCTAGAGAGCAGTCAAGCACTATCTTACTTTTTAAAAACATCTGTGACTCAAGAAGATTTTTCCCCATTAATTTTAGAAAAATTTTCAAAACTTGATGACTTTGATATTATAGGAGCCATGAAATCTTGGCAATACCATACAGATTTTGTTTTAAAAACACTCTCTACTATGCTTCTTAATAGAGATTTGTTGAAAATTGAAATCCAGCATAAAGAAATTCCTGCCACTAAAATTTCTGATAAAATTCAATTGGTAATGCAGCAATTTAATCTCAGTGAAGACCAAGCATCGTACTTTGTTTTTAGTGATTCTATATCAAATCAAGCTTACCGCATGGATAAAGACACTATTAATTTAGTAACAAAAAAAGGCGAAGTTGTTGATGTAGCAAAGGCTAGTGACCAATTAAACATCGAGGCGCTTTCTAAAAAAGTGACTAAACACTATCTGTGTTATCCTAAGGCACTTTAATTGCGCTTTTTTTCTATTTTTGTAATTATGAATAAGCATAAAAATCTCCAATTAGATTTTTCTCTTCTTGGTCAAAAACACATTATAGAAACCTTATAATTTTTTATGAAATTTACAGCAAGTCAAATCGCAGGTATTCTAGAGGGTGAAGTAGAGGGAGATGCATCTATTGAAGTGTCTAAACTAGCAAAAATAGAAGAAGGGTTACCAGGAAGTTTAACTTTTTTAGCAAATCCAAAATACACTCCCTACCTATATACTACAAAAGCATCTATTACAATTGTAGATAAAACATTTGTAGCAGAGCAAAAATATACAACAACATTGCTGCGTGTTGATAATGCATACGAGGCTTTTTCTAAACTCCTAGAATATTACAATCAGGTTAAAATGAATAAAACTGGGGTAGAAGATCCTGTTTTCATTTCAAAGACAGCAACTCTAGGAAAGGATATTTACATTGGTGCCTTCGCCTACATAGGAGATAATGTAACAATTGGTGACAATGTTAAGATATATCCGAATGTATATCTCGGTGATAATGTTACAATTGGAGATCATAGTGTTTTATTTTCTGGAGCAAAATTATATTCAGAAACCATAGTGGGCACCCATTGTGTTATTAACAGTGGCGCTATTATAGGAGCTGATGGTTTTGGGTTTACACCCAATGAAAAAGGAGAATTTACTAAAGTGCCACAAACAGGAAATGTTATCCTTGAAGATTATGTAGATGTAGGAGCTGCAACCACCATAGATAGAGCTACTTTAGGGTCTACTATTATACGTAGAGGTGTTAAATTAGACAATCAAATTCAAATCGCCCATAATGTTGAGATTGGTCAAAATACTGTAATTGCTGCCCAAACAGGTATTGCAGGTTCTACAAAAATAGGATCTCAATGTTTAATTGGAGGGCAAGTTGGATTTGCGGGCCACTTAACAATAGGTAACAATGTACGTATCCAAGCCCAAAGTGGCGTAGGGAAGAATATTAAAGACAATGAAACAATACAGGGATCTCCATCATTTAACTATGGAGATTTTAGTAAAAGCTATGTGCATTTTAAGAATTTACCTAAAATAATGAAACGCTTTAATGCCATAGAAAAAAAAATAAATGATGAGTGATATCCTTCCAAATCAATGTACCCTTAAAAATGAAGTAACCCTTAATGGGGTAGGGCTTCATACGGGTAAAAATGTGACACTAACTTTCAAGCCGGCCCCTGCTAATACAGGATATGTTTTTAAACGTATAGACCTAGAGGGCGAACCTTGTATTGTTGCAGATGCTAATTATGTAACCAATACTCAACGAGGTACTAATCTTGAAAAAGATGGTGTAACTATTCAAACATCAGAGCATGTACTAGCTGCTTTGGTTGGCTTACAGGTAGATAACTGTATTTTAGAATTAAATGCTTCAGAGCCTCCAATTATGGACGGATCATCTAAGTTTTTTGTTGAAGCAATAGAAAAGGCTGGTATTATAACTCAAGATGCTGTTAGAGAGGAGTACGTTGTAACAGAGATTATCAATTACATAGATGAAGAAACTGGAAGTGAGATAACAATTTTACCTGCAGACACCTACCAAGTAACAACAATGGTTGATTTTGGCACCAAGGTATTAGGTACTCAAAATGCTTCCATCAAGAATATCTCTGAGTTTAAATCTGAAATTTCTGACTCTAGAACCTTTAGCTTTCTTCATGAAATAGAAATGCTACTTGATCATGGTCTTATAAAAGGAGGTGATTTAAATAACGCCATTGTATACGTAGACAAACAATTGTCTGAAAAGACGATGGAGAAATTACGTCATGCTTTTGGGAAAGATACTATTTCAGTAAAACCAAATGGTATTTTAGATAATCTAACCCTTCACCACCCCAATGAAGCGGCAAGACATAAGCTACTTGATGTTATTGGTGACTTGGCGTTGATTGGAACTCGTATTCGTGGTAAAGTTATTGCAAATAAGCCAGGTCATTATGTAAATACCCAGTTTGCTAAAAAGCTTTCGAAAATAATTAAAAACGAAAAACGAAATAACATACCAAAGATTGATATAACAGCAACTCCTCTAAAGGATGTGAACGCTATTATGGAAACTGTCTCTTATACACATCTCCGAGCCCACGAGACAGGCAGAAATCTC
>CAJXUG010000129.1:0-5805 GCA_913060785.1 uncultured Flavobacteriaceae bacterium
CTCGTGGGCTCGGAGATGTGTATAAGAGACAGGTTTAACTATGATGGTAAACGCGCAATGGATTGAAAATACCTCATGTGATAAAAAAGCAGCACTTGTTGCTAATCAAGCAATAGAGTATGTTATGAATTTAGAGTACATGGCTGCATTTGGTGCTGCAAAGTCTGCTTTAATACTAGACGAAGATTGTGGATGTGCAAAATTAGCCCTAGCTTATATTAGTAGCGGAAACCAAAAATGGGGAAGTAGAATGGCAAAACTTGATGCTATCGATACACAATCACTAACACCAGAAGAAAAAGCCTGGTATGATATCATGAGCGCTGGTAAAGAAGAAAAAGCAGCACTTGAAAACACATTTGCAAGCAAGTATCCAAAGAGCGCCTTACTTAACTTTTTATCAACCTCTATGCAAGACTTTAATACCTTCAAGGTATTTGCTGAAAAGTTTCCTGAAAATGCAGCATCTGCCTATAACATGATTTCTTACGGGTATACCAATGGTGCATATGGAGAGAATGACACTGCTAAAGCAATGGAGTATGTAGGTATGTCTCAAAAAATGCATGATGGACCCAACTCATATGATTCTATGGCTGAACATTACGCCGCTGATGGAGATTATGAAAATGCACTTAAAAACCAACTAAAGGCCTATGACTATGGTACCTTCGCCTCTCCATACAGCGCAAAATTACAATTATATTATGCCAAGACAGTAGCTCCAGAAACTGCCAAGAAGATTCAGCAAATGCAAAAAGATATGCAAAAAGCAATATTGGATGGAGATTACCAGGGGTATAAAATGTTTGAACATCCAGAGATCAAGGTTTCTACTGGAGACTCTAATCTAAACCCTTTTTATATCTATACAGAGAAAGATGTAACTAAAAATTCGGCCATTACATGGAGCTCTTTCAAACTCTCTGATATGCAGACTTATTTCTCACCAGATATGAAAACAGCAGTTGTTACATTTGTTGCAGATGGAGCCTACACCATAACCAAAACAAACCAAAATGTGGAGTACGCTACAAGAGCATCCTCAACCTGGACCAATACAGAAGATGGTTGGAAAATACTACACACATCATTTGCTCCAAGAAAAGGTAAAATTGGTATCCCTGAGAACGATTAAAGGGTTTAAAATATCAGGCACTAAAAAGCCCTCTTGAAGAATCAAGAGGGCTTTTTTTAAAACCTAGAAAAAAGAAATCTTAGTCACTATTTTTGTACCCGTAACTATATCCGTAATTATTATAACTATAGTTGTACCCATAACCGTAGGTGTTATTTCTGCTAATACCATTAAGCACGGTAACAAGATTTTTTATTTTCCCTGTTTGATCTATATCCTTAATAAAATTAAGCAGGGCTTTATCTGTGTATCCATAGCGCACAACAAATATGGTTAAATCTGCCAGCGGAGTAACTAAGAAAGTATCGGTAACTAGTAATGTTGGCGCAGAATCTATAATGATTACATCGTAGTCTTTTTTTGCTTGTTCTATAAAAAGCTGAAGTCTTCCATTACTTAGGAGTTGCGGCGCATTTGGAGGAACAGGACCTGCTGGTATAATGTCTAAGGTATCAAAGCCATCTGTATTTTGTATGAGATCTCTCCAAACTATATCTGTTTCATGTAGTAAATTTGTTAGCCCGGTGTTATTATGTATGGCTGGTATAGATTTATGTATTTGTGGGTTTCTTAAATCTGCACCCAACAATAAAACTCTTTTCCCTAAATTAGCTTCTACAAAAGCAAGATTAATACTTGAAAAAGTCTTTCCCTCTCCCTTAATAGTGGAGGTGCTTACAATTACATGTGCTTGTTTCGTTTGCTGAATGGGTAACACAAAATTAAGATTTGAACTTAAAATTCTAAAGGCCTCAGAGAGGGAAGAATTATCATCTTTTTTGCTTAAAATGATATCTTTTTTAATCATTGGCAACTCCCCTAAATTGGGCACTGTGTCAAGGGCTGTTTTGACATCGTTTACAGACTTTACCTTAGTGTCAAAAAACAAGATTAAGTAGATAATAATTAAAGGTATGGCCAGCCCATAGAGCACTGCCTTTGTGTATGAATCTTTGGCATTAAGAGAAATAGGATCCCAGTAAGAACTTGCAAATTCAACAACCTGCATAGATGTTTCTGTAATGGCATTATTGATAGAAGCCTCTTCAAGTCTTTCAAGTAAAAACAAATACAAGGTTTCTTTAATCATTTTTTGCCTCTCGATGTTTCTAATATATTTCTGTTTTTCAGGGATCTCTAATAGGGCATCATTATAATTTTTATTTTTTGCAAGTAGAGCTATTTGTTTGTTATTGAGTTGCAACTCAAAAACCTCTAATGAAATCTCAAGGCTTTGTCTTAGATCTTGCAACTCTTTAAGGAGTATTTTATATTGAGGATTACTAGCTCCTGCGCTTGTTTTAAGCACCTCTAATTTTTGAACCAACTCATTATAGGCACCTATTTGAGTGTTTATACTAAGGGTCTTGTCATCAATAAAACTTGGAAGCACTCTAAGGTTTTCAAGTGGCGCTTGAATATTCTGCTTAATAAATTCTAAGGCTAAAAATTGAGCCTCTAATTTTACCATAGCGGTTTGCGATTCATTAAATTTAGCTACATCGCTAGATGTCTTAGCTCCAAGACTGATCATGTTATTTGTAACACTGTAGTCTTTTATGCCCGTTTCAATAGAGTCTAACTCATTTGCAAGAACAATAAACCGCTCTTCAATAAAATCTATGGTTTGTTTTGAGATTTGTTGCCTAAGTTTAATACCGTCAATTTCAAATAACGCTATCAATCTGTTGAGTATTTTTTCTGATTTACTTTTTATTTCTCCCCTAAAACTCAGCTGGAGTAAATCACTGTTTTTTCCAACAACAGAAACGCTAAAACTACCTCTATACCTGTTTGCTACAGCAGTAATTGGATCAATTACAATATTGTAGGATGTGCCTTTTAAATTTTTCATAGACCCTACATCATTAGCACTAAGCTCAAAGGGTAAGTCATGCTCTTGTAAAAGGGTATTGTAGTCAGGAAATAACTGCGGTTTTGTATTTTCTCCTCTTGATATAGACAAACCGTTAGACGCTATATTAATTGTATAGGTTTGAGAATATTCAATATCAGAAATAGGGGTTTTTAAGGTATACTTAAAGGGTATTTGAGAAACTTCTGTAAGGAGCACACTACCGAATTGATAAAAAGAAGTGACTAAATTTAAATCTACCACTAGTTCCTCCCATATTTTAGAGGATTTAATAATTTCAATATTATTTTCAAGATTAATATTGGGTTTACTAAAAATAAACCCAGCCTCTGGAAGTTCTAGGCCTTTAGAATTACTCAGGATTCTTATCTTAGCATTAGATTGATACATTTTTTTGGTGTACCGTAATTGCACGAACGCCACACTTAATGAAATAAACAGAACACCTAATATAAAAGGCCAGTACCTTACATATTTGGTGATTTCTAACTTTACTTTCTGGCCTCGGTTTTGGCTTAACTGATAGGAGGCAAGTTTTTTATTTTCCATTTACGGTGTGAGTAATAATATAGTTGTGAGTATCAAGGTTCCAAAACCTATAAGAGCGGTAGGTCCTGTTATAAACCCAGCAGACCTTACTCTCACATCATTAGGTTTTACATATATTAAATCATTGGGTTTTATAAAGTAGTAAGGACTATCAAAAAGAGTAGCAGCTGTAAGATCTAGATGCGCTACAGTGCGCTGGCCGTCAATTTCTCTTATAAGAATGATATCATCACGCAGGCCGTTTATGTTTAAATCACCCGCCATACCAATGGCCTGTAATATGGTTAAATTATTTTCAGAAAAATAATGGGTACCTGTCCCCATTTCTCCAAGGGTTGTAAACTTAGCGTTTAAAAGACTTACCATTACCGTTGGGTCGTTGAGGTGCTCTCCAGATATTAATAAATTCTCGATAGCGGTTTCCAGCTCATTTAATGTTTTGTTGGCTACAGACACATTGCCTAGAATAGGTAATTTTATTTCTAAATCTCTAGAAACCAAATACCCCTGGTTTTGCACGTTTTGGTTTTGGCCAGCAGACATGCTTCCAGAAGTTGATATGGTTTTATTATAAGGTTCGGCAGTTTCTATAATACTAGAGCTCACAACAACACTTAAAATATCATTGTGCTGAATCGTGTTTTGGGGAGCCACTACTTTTGTATTGTTGTACGTGTCTATATCTTGAAGATATAAAATTTGTTTTTTTGTAGCACAAGAAACACTACAAAGGATCATAACACTTGCAATAATTTTTGGTAGTTGCAAGCAAAGGTGTTGCTGTATCTTATTGGTATGATTCATGAACACTTATTTTATATAAAACTTATTGTACTAAACTCTCATTTAAATTTAACAACAAACGAAGATATTAAATTTTTAGAAGAAATAATTATATATCAGATTATCGAACTGCCTAAATTTAGAGAAGTTTTTTAAAGTGAGTGCCCACAGAGAGTTTGGCACATTATGTAGTTTTAAGGCCTTATAGTCTTCCCTAGTTTTTAGCAAAATATTACCCACATTTTTATTGCTAGTACCACCAAGGCGCATTTTAACCAGCGTATTTGGTAAATAAGAAAATGTCAGTTCTTTTTGTTTAAAAAGACGTAATATAAACTCATAATCTGCAGCGATATTGTAGTTTGTATTGAAATTTCCGTAGGTATGATACAGCTCTTTTTTGAGGTATAATGTGGGGTGAGCGGGCATCCATCCCTTTTTAAGGAGAGTGTCCTGAAATGGCCTGCATTTCCAATACCTAATCACTTTTGAAATATCTTTCTGGCTCACATATTCTAAATCCCCATAAACGCCATATGCGTTGCTTACCTTAAATTGATGCACAACTGCCTCTATGGATTTATTGGAAGAGAATAAATCATCTCCATGTAAAAAGCCAATAATATCACCACAGGCCAAAGCAACCCCTTTGTTTAAAGCATGATAAATACCTAAATCTGGCTCAGACACATATATAACATTATCGTATTTTTTTGAGTATTCTTCCAACAAAGCCTGAGAACCATCAGTAGATCCTCCATCTATGACAATGTGCTGTATATCGCTATAGTTTTGATTAACTATAGAGGAAATACAGTTTTCTATGGTCTCAATGTTATTGAGTGTTGCTGTTATTATAGATATTTTCAAATTATTCTAAAATTTCACGTTTATGAATTGCAATAGCGGGATTACCACCATATACAGTAAATGGTTCTAAATTTTTGGTTGCAACAGCCCCAAGGGCTAGTACAGCATGGTTCCCTGATGTTACTCCGGGGCCAACAACAGCTTTTGCTCCAATCCAACTACCCTGTTGTAAATAAATTGGCGCTGTCATTAAATCAAAACTGGTGCTTTTATAGTTGTGATTTCCGCACAACAAATAAGCACCTTGCGATATACATACATTATCCTCCAGGGTTACCTTATCAAGGTTGTCTATCCAAACACCTTCTCCAATCCAACAATGATTGCCTACTTTTAGTTTCCAAGGGTATTTTATGTGTACTCCTGGCTTTATAACAATGCCTTTTCCTAGTGTGGCTCCAAAAACACGCAACCAAAATGCTTTTAAATTGGATGATGTATTCCAGGATCCTTTAAAAAAACAACAATTGATTAAATACCAAAGCAATCTTTTAAAGCCTGAACCTGGATTGTACCAATCATTATTATAAGTAGATAGATTACACCTGTCTCTTATACACATCTGACGCTGCCGACGAAGAGGATAGTG
>CAJXUG010000130.1:0-5724 GCA_913060785.1 uncultured Flavobacteriaceae bacterium
CTACACTATCCTCTTCGTCGGCAGCGTCAGATGTGTATAAGAGACAGCTATTACACAACAAGATATTATAAATCCATTGGCACAAACTCTTATTGATGCTAATTTTGAAATAGCTCCAATGCTTAGGCAGCTTTTTAAAAGTCAACATTTTTTTGATGATCGTGCACTGGGAATCGTTATTAAAAGTCCTTATGATGTTGTCTTTAATTACATCAATGAAGGTAATTTCTTTTACAATGAACCTGTTTTAAATGGACTGGTGTATCATACGGGTCTTATTGGGCAAGAGATATACAGCCCCCCCGATGTCTCTGGTTGGCAGAGAGATCAAACCTGGATAAATACAGCAACCTTACTTGCAAGGTGGCAACTAATGGAACTTTTCAATGGGTATCTATTTGATCTAGAATTACAAGCACAGTTTATTGATTTGGCAAGAGAACTCTCCAGTGATAGTAATGACCCTTATGTAATAACAAAAGCCGTAGTAGATTTCTTTAACTCAAAAGAATTGTTTACCGAGTCAGATTATCAAGTAGCTACTAGTGTTTTAAAATGGGAGGTCCCTCAAAATTATTATGATGATGGTATCTGGAACCTCGACTATGAGTCTGCGCCATACCAGGTGTATTTATTGCTTAATCACATAACAAAATTACCCGAATTTCAACTTAAATAAAACTTCTATGCCCAACAAAAACAAGCCTTGGAGTACAAAAAATAAAGCAGCAAAAATAGCGCACGATCAAGAGCATGCTACTTGGAATCGTCGCTCTTTTATACAAGCCTTAGGGCTTGCTGGAGCAGGAAGTATGATGCTGGCAGGAACCAATGTAAGTGCAACCGCACCCTCGCCTTTATCTATAGCGCTGTCTGGGTCAGAGAATGATAATATTTTAGTAATTATTCGTCTTAAAGGTGGAAACGATGGGCTTAATACCGTAGTGCCGCTTTATGATTATGACACCTATTCAAATTTACGTCCAACGATACGTCATCAAGAAAATGAACTTCTCTCGCTGAGTCCAGATTTTGCAATCCCTAACTACATGAGCGCTTTAGAATCTGTCTGGGGAGAAGGAAACATGAAAATAATCCACGGCGTTGGATATCCAGACCAGAACTTATCTCACTTTAGATCAAGTGATATCTGGGCCACAGCTGATGCCATTAACATTGAACCAACGGGATGGTGGGGACGCTACTTTGAAGACTTGTACCCAGATTATTTAATCAATCCACCTGAGGCGCCCCCTGCAGTACAAATTGGAAGTATTGGAAATCTTATTTTTGAAGGTTCTGGTTCAAATTACGCATTTTCTGTTGCCAACCCAGATCAGTTAGCCAATATTGCACAAACAGGAGGGCTGCACGATGTTGAGAATCTTCCAGAGTGTGTGTATGGAGATCAGTTACTTTTTTTAAGGGCCCAAACCAACACAACTTTTACATATGCTGAGGTAATAAATGACGCATATACATCCTCTAGCAATGAAGCTTCATACATTCAAGGCACTTTGTCTGACCAACTTGCAATTATAGCTAGAATGATTAAAGGAGGGCTTGGCACAAAGGTTTACATGGTTTCATTAGATGGTTTTGACACCCATGCAGATCAAGTTAATAAACAAAGAACCCTTCATGAGGACCTTGCAAATAGTATAAAACACTTTTATGAAGATTTAGCAAGCACAGGATATGATGACAAAGTGTTGGGCATGACAATTTCTGAGTTTGGGAGGCGTCCCTATGAAAATGGATCTAATGGTACAGATCATGGAGCTGCTTCTCCAACATTTCTTTTTGGAGCAGGGCTTAACGGAAACGGCTTTGTAGGAGCCCATCCAGAAATAAATGCAAGCGCCTGGGACAATAACAATAATCTTGTGCCCTCCACAGATTTTAGAGATGTATACGCCAGTGTATTGACAGACTGGTTTTGTCTAGACCCAAGTATTGTAAATACAATTTTATTAAATGACAATTACCAAACACTTAATCTTGGGTTTAATTGCCAGGGTTTAAATACCCAAAATTTCGCAAATGTAAGCCACTTTAGCCACGTTGCTACCTATAGAGATAACCGTACTTTTATTGAAATGAATATGCAAAATTCGGCCCATGTAGAGGTTAAACTAATTAATATCTTAGGGCAAGAGATGGTGACTCTTTGTAATGAAATTTTAACTCCGGGCAATCATGTAATCGATATAAAAGCGAGAGCCAATACAAGACTAGCCTATGGACAGTATATTTACAGGATTAATACCCTGGGGCAATTTTACAGTAAGAGTATTTTAATCAAGTAATATCAATTTTTAAATTACGTGGCACCTGCTTATTAAAATGCTATTTTTGTAGCACAACCTTTTGCCAAAAAATATGAGTCAAGATCCAAAAAGATATACCATTACTGCTGCATTACCATACACTAATGGCCCTGTGCATATTGGGCATTTAGCTGGTGTGTATATACCCGCAGATATTTACGCTCGTTTTCAGCGCATGCAGGGAAAAGATGTAGCCTTTGTTTGTGGTAGTGATGAGCATGGAGTTCCTATAACTTTAAAGGCAAAAAAAGAAGGAATTACTCCCCAGCAGGTAGTTGATAAATACAATGGTATTATCAAACAATCTTTTGAAGATTTTGGAATATCCTTTGACAACTATTCTCGTACAACGTCAAAAATACATCATGACACAGCTAGTGAGTTTTTTAAAAAACTACACAGTGAAGGAAAGTTTATAGAACAGGTAACACAGCAACTATATGATGCAGATGCAAATCAATTTCTGGCAGATAGGTTTGTGGTGGGTACCTGCCCAAAATGTGGTAATAAGGAGAGTTATGGTGACCAATGTGAAAGCTGCGGCACCTCCCACAACGCAACAGATCTTATAAATCCAAAAAGTGCTATTACTGGCGCGGTACCTAGTTTAAAAGAAACCAAACATTGGTTTTTACCCCTAGATAAGTACGAGCCATTTTTAAAAGATTGGATTTTAGAGGAGCACAAAAAAGATTGGAAAACAAACGTATACGGCCAATGTAAATCTTGGATTGATGACGGTCTTCGCCCAAGGGCGGTTACCCGTGATCTAGATTGGGGAATCCCCGTTCCTGCTCCAGATGCAGAGGGTAAAGTACTCTATGTGTGGTTTGATGCTCCTATTGGGTATATCTCTGCAACCAAGCAGTGGGCCGCCAGAGAGAACAAAGATTGGGAGCCATATTGGAAAGACAAAGACACCAAATTATTACATTTCATAGGAAAAGACAATATTGTTTTTCATTGTATTATTTTCCCTAGCATGCTTAAGGCAGAGGGAAGTTATATCCTGCCTAACAATGTGCCTGCAAATGAGTTTTTAAACCTTGAAGGCAATAAAATTTCAACCTCAAAGAATTGGGCCGTTTGGCTGCATGAATATCTAGAAGATTTTCCAGGCCAGCAAGATGTGTTGCGTTATGTACTAACATCAAATGCGCCAGAGACAAAAGACAATGACTTTACCTGGGCAGATTTTCAAGCAAGAAACAACAATGAACTTGTGGCAATCTTCGGAAACTTTATAAACCGTGTAACGGTATTAACTCATAAATACTATGACGGGGTTACTCCTAGTGAGGGAACGCTCTCGCAAATAGATGTAAAAACCCTAGAAACAGTAAGGGCATATCCTGCGGTTATTGAAAGTTCTATAGAAAGGTACCGCTTTAGAGAGGCGCAACAAGAGCTGATGAATGTTGCTCGTTTGGGTAATAAATACTTGGCAGATCAGGAGCCTTGGAAAACTATAAAAACAGATGAGCAGCGTACCAAAACAGTAATGTTTGTTGCCCTTCAAATAGCCAGTGCGCTAGCCATTTTAAGTGAGCCGTTTTTACCTCATACCACCAAAAAATTAAAAGAAATGCTCCATATTAATTCCAGAGAAACTCAAAATGGGTTGCAATGGAATAATGTAGCTACTAAGCAAACACTTATAGCTACAGGACATACCATTAATACAAACGAACTTCTTTTTAGCAAAATAGAGGAATCACAAATACAGGCACAAATGGACAAGCTAGCTGCTAGTAAATTAGCAAATGAAATTGCTAACAAAGTAACAACGCCGCAAAAAGACACCTGCACTTTTGAGGATTTTTCAAAATTGGATATGCGTGTTGGAACTATTATTGCCGCAGAAAAAATGCCCAAAGCCAAAAAGTTGTTGGTATTAAAGGTAGATACAGGACTGGATGTGCGCACTATTGTCTCTGGGATTGCAGAGAGTTTCACGCCCCAAGAAATTATAGGAAAGAGGGTAACGGTTTTGGTAAATCTAGCACCAAGAGCTCTGAGAGGAGTAGAAAGCCAAGGTATGATCTTAATGACCCAAATGCCAGACGGGACCCTTGTGTTTGTAAATCCAGATACAGCAGGAGTAAGCAATGGAGACAGCATTGCATAGTTATGCTTAAAATTGCGAATCACCCTATTTATAAATATGCATTGCCAGAGGGACATCGGTTTCCTATGGTTAAATATGAGCTGCTTCCAAAGGTCTTGCTTGAGAGTTCGATTTGCACTCCAGATAATTTTTTTAAGCCTCAAAGAGTAGCGCCAGCACTTATTTTAAAAGTCCATGGGGAGACTTACTATAACAAATTAGTAAATCTATCTCTTGACAGTAAAGAAATCAGGAAAATAGGGTTTCCATTAAGACAAGAATTGGTGGACAGAAGTCATTACATCATTGGGGGCACCATACAAGGGTGTGAGTTTGCGCTACAAAACGGTGTTGGCATGAATATAGCCGGCGGCACACATCATGCTTTTAAAGACCATGGAGAGGCCTTTTGCCTTCTAAATGACCAGGCCATAGCAGCGCACTATTTGTTAGACTCAAAAAAAGCCTCAAAAATACTTATTATAGACCTTGATGTGCATCAAGGAAATGGAACTGCGATGCTGTTTGAAGACAATCCAAATGTGTTTACATTTTCTATGCATGGGGCCAAAAACTATCCTTTTATAAAACAAAGAAGTGATCTGGATATTGGTCTAGAAAACGATACCCAAGACGCTTTATATTTGGAGATTTTAAAAAACACATTGCCCAAACTAGTGACCAAAGTAAAGCCAGATTTTATATTTTACTTAAGCGGTGTAGATATTTTGGCTAGTGATAAATTAGGCAAATTAGGGTGTTCCCTAGAGGGGTGTATGCAAAGAGATCTAATTGTTTTTGAAACCTGTAAACAGGCAAACATTCCTGTTCAAGTAAGTATGGGTGGCGGTTATTCTAAAGATATTGATGTTATTTTGGAGGCTCACAAAAACACCTTCATGGCGGCGCAAGATGTTTTTTTTAGTAAAAGATTTTAGATCTTTTTTATAAAGTCTTTTAGAGAATGTCCTTTAGGGATTTCCATCTTTTTTCTAAGGTTATAGCGGTAGTTATCTACAGAAGCAGCACTAATTCCTAATTGCAATGCAATTTGTTTTGAGGGCTGTCCTAAACGCAACATGGTAGCAACCTTCTTCTCCTTCTCGTTTAAATTGGAATACAATTGGTCTATTTTGGCTCTAAAAGAATCATTGGTCTCATTAACCTGTTGGTAGAGTTGTATTTTCTCTTTATTTTGATCAATATCATTATTGATAAAATGTATGGTGTCTTTAACAACTGCTTTATGAGTATCGTTTATAACTTTAACTTCTTTTAGTTTTATCT
>CAJXUG010000131.1:0-5711 GCA_913060785.1 uncultured Flavobacteriaceae bacterium
TCGTCGGCAGCGTCAGATGTGTATAAGAGACAGCCATTAAATATTTAAGTCAAACATCCTTTATTACGTACTTTTGCTGTTATGGAACAAATCTTAAAAGAGCTCCCTAAAAAAGCCAAAGAGAAGTACAACGAGCATAAAAAATTCTTCGCCAAAATAAAGAAGAAAACACCAAAACACCTAGACAATATCATGTCTGAGTTGCATGATGCAGAGTTTAAAAAAACAGACTGTCTTACCTGCGCCAATTGTTGTAAAACCACCAGCCCTATCTTCACAGAAAAAGATATCCATAGAATTTCTAAGCATTTTAGGATGAAACAGCATCGCTTTATAGAAACCTATTTAGAGGTAGACGAAGATAATTTTCATGTCCTAAAAACCGCTCCTTGTAGTTTTTTAGACGAGCAAGACAACAGCTGCAGCATCTATGATGTAAGACCAAAAGCATGCCAAGAATACCCTCATACCAATCGCAGAAACTTTCATAAAATAAGTGAGATTACACTTGTAAATACCGCCATTTGTCCTGCAGCTTTTAATATTGTAGAGGCGATGCAAAAAGCTATAGATGTTGGTGTAAACCCTAAGGGTAAAAAGTATAAGTTTAACGGTAGAGACTAAGTTGTTAGTTATACAATAAATAGTTTTGTCTCATTGCATTGTAGTTCTTTAAGCCTTGTTGCCAAGTAGCTTTAATTTGTTGCTGGTTTAGTCCTTGTTGTATTTGTTCTTGCAAAAGGGATGTTCCAGATAGTTTACTAAAAAAGGGATTAAAGAATTCTTCTTTGTTTTGTGAAACCCTGTAGGTGTCTATAAGCCAGTTGAGGTTTATTTCATTAAGTTTTTTTGTGCTACTAAGTTCAAGGCCAAAGCATTCTTGTGCTTTAAATTTAGGGTATGTGGCCCCCTGATTCGCCTGGGGTGTAAAGCTATAGGTGTATATTTCTTGGGGGAGTGTAGGGGCTCCAAATAGTTGAAATTGCTTATTAGTGCCTCTGCCTGCGCTTATAGGAGTTCCTTCAAAAAAACAAAGACTGGGGTATAGGTTAATAGCAACATCATTGGGCAAGTTTGGTGAGGGTTTTATGGCAATAGAATACGCGGTTTGATGTGTGTAATTTTTCATTTTTATAACCCTTAGGTCACACGTTACTTTGTTTTTTAACCAGCCTTGGCCATTTATCATTTGAGCATATTCCCCAATGGTCATGCCATGAACAACCGGTACAGGATGCATCCCAACAAAACTTATGTGCTGGGGCTCTAAAATAGGACCGTCTATGTAGTGGCCATTTGGATTTGGTCTGTCAAGAACCACAAGCTGAATATTGTTTTCTGCGCAGGCTTCCATGACATAGTGAAGCGTTGAGATATAGGTATAAAAGCGAGCTCCAACATCTTGGATATCAAAGATCATAATATCAATGTCTTTTAATTGCGCTTGAGAGGGTTTTTTGTTTTTCCCATACAAGGATATAATAGGGATCCCTGTTTTTAGATCCACTCCATCTTTAATAACCTCTCCCGCATCTGCTGTACCTCTAAAACCGTGTTCTGGGGCAAATACTTTGCTTATTGTATTGTCAAACTCATAAATAAAATCTACCAAATGAAAATCTACCACCTGCAAAGAATTTTGAGAGACTAAGGTGTCATTAACCACAGAGGTTTGGTTGGCAACAATACCAATATTTTTGCCTTTAAGAAGTTTCATGTAGGCTTGCCATTGGTTTGCACCCGTAAAAATATGTGTGCTACTTTTCTCAGAAATATTTCGGCCCACTAAAAGAGTATCTCTATTTACTTTATTTATGACACTGATATTTAAGGTGTCATTTAAAATTAGGCTATTTGCAAAACCATCATTTTTTTGCTCGTTGGTACTTCCACAAGAAATCAATCCTAAAATCGGTATAAATACTATATTTTTGAAAAAAGATACTCTCATAAAATCTAATGAATTTCGAATATTTTATCGCCCGCAGAATTGCAGCTCATAAAGACTATAAAAGTAGTATTTCAGCGCCAATAATAAAAATTGCTATTCTAGCAATTTCTTTGGGAATGATAACCATGTTAATTTCTGTTGCAACTAGTGTGGGTCTTCAAAAAAAGATCAAAGAAAAAGTGTCTGCTTTTAACGGAGATTTAATCATCACCAATTTCGACACCAACAATTCTGATGATTCTCAGGTTCCTATTTCAATGCAACAGGATTTCTATCCTAATGTTACTATTTCAGATAATGTAAGTCATATTCAGATAACAGCTTCAAAGGGCGCGGTTATAAGAACTCAAACAGATTTTGAGGGTGTTATTGTAAAAGGTGTTGGCCCAGATTATAACTGGTCTTATTTTGAAGATTTCTTAACCAAGGGAGTGTTGCCTACTTTCACGGCACCCCAGATGAGTAATCAGGTGCTAATTTCAGAATACCTAGCCAATAGACTTGGCTTAAAAGTTGGAGATAAAGCCCTTGCGTATTTTTTTAATAAAAACAGCAGTACTCCACCTCGTACTAGAGCCTTTACAATATCTGGACTATACAATAGTGGTTTCCAGCAATTTGATGCCCAGTTTATAATTGGAGATATACGGCACATACAACGTCTCAATAAATGGGAGCCAGACCAAATTGGCGCTTTTGAACTTTTTGTAAAAGATTTTGATTTTATTGAGCAAACCAACAATGAGGTATATGATGCTATTGGGAGTATGTTGGATACCCAAACCATTCGAAATCGCTTTTACGCTATTTTTGAATGGCTAGAGCTATTTGATTTTAATGTAATACTCATTATTGTAATGATGATTATTGTGGCAGGCTTTAACATGATTACTGCCCTTTTAGTTCTTATTTTAGAACGCACTAAAATGATTGGTATTCTTAAGGCCTTGGGTAGTGATAACTGGAGTGTGCGAAAAATATTTATTTACAATGCGATGTATCTGGTTGGGGTTGGTTTGTTTTGGGGAAATATAATTGGTATAGGATTGCTTTTATTGCAGCAGCACTTTGATTTGTTTGCCCTAGATCCAAACACTTATTATGTTAGCCAGGTGCCTGTATATTTGCATTGGAGCTATATTGTGGCGCTCAACTGTGGTACCTTAGTACTGTGTTTTTTGATACTATTAATTCCAAGTTATATTATTTCGAAAATTTCTCCAGTCAAGGCAATTAGGTTTGAGTAAGGAAGCTAAAATATAGCTTCTCAAATCCACACTAAGGCTGTACCTTTGCATTGTAAAACCCCACATATTTTATTTCACACTATGGACTACGCAGAAAATATATTAGGTACTATTGGAAACACGCCATTGGTAAAGATCAACAAGTTGGCTGAAGAAATTCCGGGACTTGTTCTGGCTAAGTATGAAACATTTAATCCAGGAAACTCTACCAAAGACCGTATGGCCTTGCAGATGATTAATGATGCAGAGGCAGATGGACGCCTAAAGCCTGGAGCCACCATTATAGAGGGTACCTCTGGTAATACAGGTATGGGCTTAGCCCTTGCAGCTATTGTAAAAGGGTATAAAATGGTGTGTGTTATTAGTGACAAACAAAGCAAAGAAAAAGTGGATATTCTGCGCGCTGTTGGAAGTGAGGTTGTTGTGTGCCCAACAGATGTGGCTCCAGATGATCCTAGATCTTACTATTCTACATCAAAGCGTTTGGCGGAAGAAACTCCAAATAGTTGGTATGTAAATCAATATGATAATCCATCAAACTGTAAGGCTCATTTTATGAGTACGGGTCCAGAAATCTGGAAACAAACCGATGGTAAGGTTACACATTTTGTAGTTGGTGTAGGTACCGGCGGCACCATAAGTGGTGTTGGTAGTTACCTTAAAATGAAAAACCCAAATATTAAAATATGGGGCATTGACACCTACGGAAGTGTATTTAAAAAATACCATGAAACGGGAATTTTTGATGAAAACGAAATTTACCCCTACGTTACAGAAGGCATTGGAGAAGATATTTTACCTCTCAATGTTCGTTTTGAAGTTATCGACGGCTTTACCAAAGTAACAGATAAGGATGCAGCCATCTGGACGCAAAAATTATCAAAAACCGAAGGAATGTTTCTGGGTAATTCTGCAGGTGCAGCCATGAAAGGATTGCATCAATTAAAACACCATTTCTCAAAGGATGATGTGATTGTTGTCTTGTTTCATGATCACGGTAGTAGGTATGTTGGTAAAATGTACAATGACCGATGGATGCAACAAATGGGATACGTAGAGTAAATAATTCAGTGTTTTACACCTTTTATAAGGTCCTCTTAAATGCTCTTATTTTTGTGAAATGAGTCTAAGATTTCAGTAAAAAAATACCTAACTTGCATAGATGTTACAATGGCTTTACAGCGCGAGGCATTATTTTGAGCGACATGGATACTATGTCTGTTCACGCCTAGCAGACCGCCTTGGTATGCGGGCCAAAAGTGTACGGCTATTTTTTATTTATTTGTCTTTTGCTACCTTAGGAGTTTGGTTTGCTATATACCTTACATTGGGTTTTTGTTTGCGCTTAAAGGATTTAATATATACCAAAAGAACATCTGTATTTGATTTATGAAAAAGATTTTTCAGTCTAAAATATATGTTGCTGTTTTATTGTTGTTGGCTGTTTTTGTTGCTGGTGTGTTTGGCTATAAATTTATATCAGAGTACTCTTGGATTGATGCTTTTTACATGACAGTAATCACCATAACTACAGTTGGGTTTGGAGAAGTAGTACCTCTAGATGATGTAGATAAGTTATTTACATCTGTTTTAATACTCTCTAGTATTTTTATTCTAGCCTATGCTATTTCTGTAATTACAGAATACATGTTAAGTAAAAACAATATTGGTAATTTAAGAGAAAAGAGAATACATAAAATAATTGATAGTATGAAAGATCACGTTATTGTTTGCGGCTATGGTAGAAACGGAAAACAGGCTGTTGAAAAATTAATAGCCTACAAAAAGCCTTTTGTTATTATAGAGAAAGACCATGAAGTGGTTGACAAATTTGGGTCAGCAGCCCTTTTTGTGGAGGGAAATGCTAGTGATGATGAGGTCCTTAAAGAGGCTGGCGTGAACCGTGCTAGTACCTTAATTTGTGCCCTGCCCAGTGATGCAGATAATTTGTTTATTGTACTTACGGCTAGACAAATGAATCCTAACCTAAGAATTATAAGCCGCGCCACCGAAGAGACTAGTTACAAGAAATTAAAACTTGCCGGGGCAGACAATGTAATACTTCCAGAGAAAATAGGGGGAGACCATATGGCATCGCTGGTGGTGGTTCCAGATTTAGTGGAGTTTTTAGATAACTTGTCTGTATCTGGAGAGAAAGACAGCATTAATGTTGAGCAAATTCCTTTTGAGAAGATGTGTCTTTTGGGACAAAAGCAAGCCATTAAAGATTTAGATATCAGAAAAAAAACGGGATGTTCTGTAATAGGATATAAATCTCCAACGGGAGAATATATCGTAAACCCAGAGCCGTCCATGATTTTAGAAAAAGATTCTTTATTAATTCTTATAGGGCGTCCTGTTCAAATAGAGAGTCTCAAGCAGTTGTATAATGTTTGATATTTACTTTAGAATTTATTGACTATTTACTTGAATTTGGGGTAATTTTTTAGCATCTTGCTTTTCTTAAATTCTAAACTAAACCTATCTCCTGTCTCTTATACACATCTGACGCT